>JAGPIS010000030.1 GCA_018054835.1 Breznakibacter sp.
GTTAAGGATCACTTCCAAATAAAAACATTAGCTCATAGCGATGATCTTGGTGTTTTGGCCAATACCCGCAATTATGCTTCCATGTTTGGCATCACCATGGATGGCGATCCTGCCTCCATCGATGAGGTGGTCGCGCATGATGAGGTGATCTCCTTTGGCAACAGCCAGTTGCGCGCCATTCATGTGCCGGGGCATTCACCAGGAAGTTTGGTTTTCTATTCTGCTGCCGATGGTTTTTGCATTGCAGGTGATGTCCTTTTTCGCCAAAGCATAGGCCGTACCGACTTGCCCGGTGGCGACCACCAAACCCTAATCTCCGGGATTCAGGAGCGCCTGATGGTACTGCCCCCCGATACGGTTGTTTTTCCTGGTCATGGCCCATCAACCACCATTGGTTTTGAAAAACAGAACAATCCCTATTTGTAACCTCCGATGGCACTGGAGTGGCTGAATGACGGCTAACGGGTTATTTTTTCCCAATCCAAGCAAATATCATTGTTCAATCAGGGCAATTTTGTGCAACTTTAGGGAGCTAAAAAGCTTATCCATAAAACATAATAAATTATCTACGCATGGCAACAGATATGTTTGTTTCCCGTCATATTGGTCCTCGCGACCATGAGATTGATATCATGTTAAAACGCATTGGTGTGGGGTCGCTCGACGAGCTGATCGATCAAACGGTGCCCCAATCCATCCGCTTGAAAAATCCCCTTCCGATAGCTGCTGGTCTGAGTGAACGCCAGTATTTTAGGAAGATATTGAAAATAGCTGCCAAAAACAAGGTGTTCAACACCTATATTGGCATGGGATATTACGATACGATAACCCCAGCGCCTATTTTGCGCAATGTGCTCGAAAACCCGGTTTGGTACACCTCTTATACCCCCTATCAGGCCGAAGTATCTCAAGGGCGTCTGGAGGCATTGCTCAATTTCCAAACGATCATCACAGAGCTGACGGGTATGGCCATTGCCAATGCCTCGTTGCTCGATGAGGCTACGGCAGCTTCGGAGGCGATGATTATGATGTTCAACACCCGTTCGCGCGCCAAAACAAAAGGCAATGCCAATGTTTTTGTGGTCGATCACAATGTGTGGCCCCAAACAAAAGCCGTGTTGGAGACCCGTTCCGCACCACTGGGTATTCAATTGAAGTACGCCGATATTAGCCAGGTTGAATTTGATGATTCCATCTTTGGGGTGATGGTTCAATATCCCGATTCGAATGGTGTGATTAGCGATTACCGACAATTCACCCAGATGGCGCATGAGCGAGATTGCACGGTGGCTGTGGCTGCCGATCTGCTAAGCCTTGTCCTGCTGACGCCTCCTGGCGAATGGGGTGCCGATATTGTGGTGGGAACTTCCCAACGCTTTGGTGTGCCAATGGGATATGGTGGCCCACATGCTGCTTTTTTTGCCACCCGCGAAGAGTTTAAACGTTCCATGCCCGGCCGCATCATTGGTGTTTCCAAAGATGTTAATGGCAAACGGGCTTTGCGCATGGCGTTGCAAACGCGCGAGCAACATATCAAACGCGAAAAGGCCACGTCCAATATTTGCACTGCTCAGGCCCTTTTGGCAACCATGGCTTCTTTTTATGCTGTTTATCATGGCTCCGAAGGATTGACAGTTATTGCCGAACGCATCCACAGCATTGCCCGGTTGCTCGATGCCGAAATTTCCAAGCTGGGTTACGTGCAGTTGAATAAAAATTATTTCGACACCATCCGTTTTACTTTGCCTCAGGGTGTTCGCCTTTCCGACATAGAGCGCTTGTCGCTTGAGCTGGAGATGAATTTCCGTTATTTCGAAAACGGGGAGGTTGGTTTGAGCATCGATGAAACAACCAATCTCGAAGATGTTAACTGGATATTGGAGGTGTTTGCCAAAGCGGCCTATAAAGACGTTCCGCACATTGGTCAGTTGCCCGAAATGCCATACTCAGGAACTCTTAAACGTCAGTCAGGCTTTTTGCGCCAAGAGGTGTTTAAAAAGTACCGCAGCGAAACAGAGTTGGTACGGTACATAAAAATGCTGGAACGCCGCGACATCTCCCTTACCCACTCCATGATTTCCTTGGGTTCGTGCACCATGAAGCTGAATGCTGCCACCGAGATGTTGCCATTGAGCTGGATAGAGTTTGGTGGTATCCATCCATTTGTACCCATTGATCAAGCAGCAGGATATCATGAGATGTTCCAGGAGTTGCGCCACGACCTCGCCATCATCACCGGTTTTGCCGACATGAGTTTGCAGCCCAATTCGGGCGCTGCTGGCGAATATGCCGGCCTGATGGTGATCAGGGCATTCCATATTCACAATAACAATGCGCACCGCACAACCGTGCTCATTCCGTCCAGTGCGCATGGTACCAACCCGGCAACTGCTGTTATGGCCGGTATGGATATCGTTGTGGTTAATTGCGATGAACGAGGCAACATAGATGTGGTTGATTTGAAAAATAAAGCCATCCAGTATAAGGATACGCTGGCTGCATTGATGGTGACTTATCCCTCCACCCACGGAGTGTTTGAGGATAGCATTCGCGAAATTTGCGATGTGATCCATGCCAATGGCGGGCAGGTGTATATGGATGGAGCTAATATGAATGCCCAGGTAGGATTGACAAGCCCCGGTTTTATTGGTGCCGACGTGTGCCATTTGAACCTGCATAAAACATTTGCCATCCCGCATGGTGGCGGCGGACCCGGCGTAGGCCCCATCGGAGTAGCCCATCACTTGGTTCCTTTCCTGCCCTCACATCCTGTGGTGGACAACCACCATCAAGGTATTTCGGCTGTTTCGGCTGCGCCTTGGGGTAGTGCCAGTGTGATGTCGATTACTTATGGCTACATCAAGATGCTTGGTGGCGAAGGATTGGCTATGGCCACCAAAATGGCTATTTTGAATGCCAACTATATGGCTGCATGCCTGAAGGATGATTTTGGTATTCTTTATACCGGTAATCATGGACGTGTGGCTCATGAAATGATTTTGGAATGCCGCCAATTTAAAGCCATGGCCAACATCACCGAAACCGATATTGCCAAACGTTTGATGGACTACGGTTTTCATGCACCAACACTTTCGTTCCCAGTTCATGGCACCTTGATGATTGAACCTACTGAAAGTGAATCTTTGGCTGAACTTGACCGGTTTATTGAAACCATGAAAAGCATCCGCCATGAGATTAGCGAGATTGAAAGCGGAAGTGCCCATAAAGAGGACAATGTTTTGAAAAACGCACCGCATCCCGCCTATGCTGTTGTGGCCGATGATTGGTCGCATGCTTATGGCCGCGAAAAGGCTGCTTACCCGTTGGAGTGGATCAGAGAAAACAAGTTTTGGATTAATGTGGCCCGTGTCGATGATGCTTTTGGCGACCGTAACCTGATGTGTACTTGTGGTTCTCCATCCGATTACGTGGAATAATTGGTTCTGATAAATTTTAAAGCCTCCTATTAAGGGAGGCTTTTTTTGTTTGAGACGGTCTCTTTTTTGTTATTTTTGTGGTTGTTTAATTATTTCAGGATGAAAAAATTTGGTCATTTTATTTCAAAAAATTTCTTTCTTGCAGTTTCGCATTTCCCCCTTTGGTTGCTGTATGGCTTTTCTTCGGCCAGTTATTTTGTCTTGCGGTATGTTTTGCGGTATCGTCATCAGGTGATTCAAACCAATTTGCGCAACTCTTTCCCCGAGAAGAGTGACGCCGAAACTAAGGCCATACATGGTGCTTTTCTTCGCCATTTCTGTGATTTGGTATTTGAAACCATAAAGGCATTGACCATTTCGGAGAAAGAGATGAAAAAACGGTTCTTAATTAAAAACCCTGAGGTTGTTAATCAGTTTTATGATCAAAACCGTTCGGTTATACTTTTTGCCGCACACTTGGGAAATTGGGAGTGGTTTGTGGCCATGCCTTATTACTTTCAACACCGTCCGGTGACTCTCTATCAGAAGCTGTCAAGTGGGTTTATGGATGGCATGGTGCGCTATTGCCGTGAGCGGACCGGTACTTTGGCCGCAGAATCGGCCAATGGCTATAAGACGATTGCGGGTTTTGCCGCTCAAAATATTCCAACCATCACTTTGATTATTGGTGATCAAAGTCCGGTGCGCAAGAGCTCCAAACATTGGGTGCGCTTTTTGAACCAGGATACTGCCTTTTTGGTTGGGGCTGACCGGATTGCCAAGAAGAATAATCAGGTGGTGGTTTATCCCTCATTCTCGTCGCCACGTCGGGGATATTATGAGGTGGAGTTGAAGCTGATTGAGACTGACGCTGCAACCTCCGGCGATTCCACCCATATCATCGACCTGTATGCGCAATATCTGGAGCAAGATATCATAAAAAATCCAGCCTTGTGGCTTTGGTCGCACCGCCGTTGGAAATTGAAAAAGCCACAGGAGTAACCTGTGGCTTTTTTGGTATTATTCAAACATGTTCTTCATTCGCGAGAAGAAATTCTCTTTTTCACTCGCTCCTGGCGTGAAGGCTTGCGATTCCTTCAGCTTCTCAATGATTTTGCGATCCTCTTTGCTGATCTCCTTTGGCACGTATAGATCAACCCTAACCAGTAGGTCGCCCCTGTTGTAACCGTTCACATCTGGCAATCCCTTGCCTTTAAGCCTTAGTACCTTGCCCGGTTGCGTGCCTGGATCTATTTTTACCTTCACTTTGCCATCCACGGTTGGAACTTCCACCGGGGTGCCCAATATGGCATCCGGAATGCTTAAGTATAAGTTGAAGATCAGATTGTTGCCATCGCGCATCAACTCCGGGTGCTTCTCTTCTTCTATTAGGATCAGCAAGTCGCCGTTGATGCCTCCCCGGCGGGCTGCGTTGCCTCGTCCCGAAACAGAAAGCTGCATCCCTTCTTCTACTCCTGCCGGAATATTGATGGTGATGATGTCGTCTTCCTTCACAATCCCTTCACCAGCACAATGCGTGCATTTGTTGGTGATGATACGGCCTTCTCCGTTGCAGGTGGGGCAGGTCGATGAGGTTTGCATCTGTCCTAATATGGTGTTGGATATGCGGGTCACATGGCCGGTACCACGGCAAGTGTTGCAAGTGCTGAAACCCGATCCACTTTCGCCGCCGGTGCCGTTGCAATGGTTGCACGACACCATTTTTTTGACCTTGATTTTTTTCTCCGCACCATTGGCAATCTCCTGCAGGTTCAACCGAACCTTCACCCTGAGGTTGGAGCCCTTATTCACCCTTTGGCCACGCGAGGAGCCGCCAAAACCGCTGAATCCCCCAAAGCCGCCGAAACCGCCCGAAAAAATATCCCCAAAATGTGAAAAGATGTCGTCCATAGACATTCCTGCGCCGCCAAATCCGCCCGAGGCACCACCAACGCCCGCATGGCCATATTGGTCGTAACGTTGTTTCTTCTCAGGATTGGACAATATCTCATAGGCCTCTGCCGCCTCTTTGAATTTCTCTTCGGCCGCCTTATCGCCCGGATTCTTGTCCGGGTGGAATTGGATGGCTTTTTTCCGGTAGGCCTTCTTTATCTCCTCTGCTGAGGCGCTTTTGGGCACATCCAGTATTTCGTAATAATCTCTTTTCGACATATATGTTTATCTTTTCTGTTATTCGCAAACAACAACCTTTGAAAATCGAATCACCTTGTCGTTCAGCACATACCCTTTTTCCATACAGTCCAATATCTTCCCTTTCATTTCGGGCGATGGTGCAGGGGTTTTGGTGATGGCTTCGTGCAAATCGGTGTTGAAGGGTTGGTTGATGGCTTCTATCTCGGTGACCCCTTTTTGCGTCAGGTAATCTTTGAATTTGTTGTAGATCAATACCACACCGTCTCTGAGTGCTTCAACATTGTCTGATTCACCCATGTGTTTGAGCGCCCGATCGAAATCATCCACCACCGGCAGTATGCTGGTCAGGATACTTTCGCCTGCTGTTTTGGTCAATTCCATCTTTTCGCGCATGGTGCGCTTGCGGTAGTTGTCAAATTCTGCACTTAGGCGCAAGTATTTGTCGTTGAGTTCGTTGATGGTTTGTTTCATCGTTTCTGTTTCCGAATCAACATGGAGCTCGTCTTCTTTGATTTCCTGTGCTGGCTCCTCTGATTGGTTGATGGCATCAGCCGTTTGGGTCTCTTCACTATTGACTGTCTTTTCTTGTTCCATAGCCTGGCTTGAGTGCTTATGTGATGTTTTTTTCACCATGTCTATATTTTTTTCGTTTTTTCTCTTTGGTTGGGCTCTATAAGAGATTGCCCTGCAAAAATAATCAATTTCTTTGCCAAAGTTGATGGTGAGACATATTGGCAGTAAAAAACCGACAAGGACAGTCATTACGGCTGTCCTTGTCGGTTCTTTTCATCCTTATTTTATTTGATCAACCCCCGTAAGGTTTCGATCAATGCTTCGCCGCGGATGTCTTTACCTACGATGATGCCATTGGCATCAATCAGGAAATTCGAAGGGATGGATCGGATTTGATATTCAAGAGCCGGTTTGCTCCTCCAGCCTCCTAGGTCGCTGACATGGTAAGGCCAAATTAATTTGTCGTCGGCAATGGCTTTTGTCCATGCATCGCTTTTAACATCCAGCGAAACACTGAAAATGGTGAATCCATTTCCTGATTTGAATGATTTCTCTTTAAATTCCTGGTATGCCAGTGTCAGGGTGTTGTTTTCGTGACGGCATGGCCCGCACCACGATGCCCAAAAATCAATCAATACCATTTTCCCTTTTAGAGAGGATAGTTTGATTAATTCCCCTTTGGGATTTTGGTAGATCAACTCGGGTGCTTTATTGCCTATTGCCAATCCGGTGGCAGGCTCTTGCGCCTGCACGAAAAGGGTGAAAAATAAAACCCCGGTTATCAGCTTGAATTTAAAGAATCTTCTCATGTTTTTTTCTCAAAACTAATCAATTTTCAGTTTTGTGCCAGCAATTTTAAGGTTGATTCAATCTCTTTCACCTCAAAATCGCGCGCAATAATTCGTCCTTCACCATCCACCAGCAGATTTATGGGTTTGGTGATCTCAAAACTTTTCACCAGCGATGATTCAGCACCCAAATAATCGCAGATGTGATAAAAGGCTTGTGTGCCATCTATTTCAATGGCTCGCTTTAATGGCGATTTGAATCGATCCAAGGAGATGCTCACCACTTCCAGACCCCGGCCATTGTAAAAACTTTTTTCTTTGTATAGGTTGGCTAAATCTACCAATAGGTAGCTGTTCATCCGCGATTCTGCATGATACGAGGCCCAGAAATTGATTACAATCATTTTTCCTTTTAGTGTGTCTGCTGTAAAAGGTGTGCCATCAATTAATTTGGTGATGATGGCGGGAATCAGATCTGCTGTTTGGCTTCCCTTTTTGTTAAAATCATCTGTTGCCGACGATAGTACAATTGCAAAAAATAGTGCAATTGATAAGCAATACTTTAATTTCAACATAGTCGTATGGTTTTGTAAACTGCCTCAAAGTTCTGTAATTTATAGTTCGAAATTTTAATTTTTAGATGAACAGAGCTTTTGTTAGGATGGCAGTTTTAATTACCGCACAAAGATATGTTGTATAGCATTAAAATTCAATATAAAAATGTTTGCAAATGTGAATTTGATTTTTATATTAATAGCTTAAGCTTGTATGTATTTGATTAAAAAGTAATTGGGTTTATTTTGCTTGTGAGTGTTGTTGGATATTTAACTTTATTTTGTGTTTTAAAGGGACGCCGATCCTGCCTTTTTATATTAATATTCATTTTTTGTTGGTTGCGCAGAGCAATTATTGAAGGCAACCTTGGGGTGTTCGCATTTATTTTTTATTATGTCCTTTTTTGACCATTGGATTTCATCAATGGTTATTTTGATGAAAAAAAAATCGGGATCAGGGAAATGTTAGTCATCCCTGTCCCGATTATTTTGTATGTTGATATTTTCTATTGCACGCGGGTAATTTTCGCACCCAAGGCAGTCAACCGTTGGTCGATGTATTGGTATCCGCGGTCGATTTGTTCAATGTTTTGGATGGTGCTGGTGCCATTGGCCGAAAGGGCTGCGATAAGCAAAGCCACACCTGCCCGGATGTCGGGCGAGGTCATGTTGGTGCCGCGCAAGCAGGTTTCCCGGTTAAGGCCGATGACGGTGGCACGGTGCGGATCGCAAAGGATGATTTTTGCGCCCATGTCGATCAGTTTGTCCACAAAAAACAAGCGGCTTTCGAACATCTTTTGATGGATGAGCACGCTTCCTTTGGCCTGTGCTGCTACAACCAAAAATACGCTCAACAAGTCGGGCGTCAATCCTGGCCATGGGGCGTCGGCAATGGTCATAATCGATCCATCGATAAACGAGTCGATGGTGTAGTTCTCCTGCGCCGGAATGTGGATGTCGTCGCCAATAAACTCCATCTTGATCCCCATTCGTTCAAAGGCCAATGGGATAATGCCCAGGTGTTGGATGCCGGCATTTTTTATGGTGATGTTGCTGGCTGTCATGGCGGCCATGGCAATGAAGGAGCCTACCTCAATCATGTCGGGTAGTATGGTGTGCTGGCAGCCATGTAGCGTTTGAACGCCTTCGATGGTGAGCAGGTTGGAGCCGATGCCGTTGATTTTGGCGCCCATGCCCACCAAAAGGCGGCAAAGTTGCTGTATGTAGGGTTCGCAGGCTGCATTGTAAATGGTGGTGGTTCCCGGTGTCATCACGGCAGCCATCAGTATGTTGGCCGTTCCGGTCACCGAAGCTTCGTCCAGCAGGATGTAGGTTCCCTTAAGATTGTCGGCCTCTACGGTATAAAATACTTCGTCGGAGTCGAATTTGAAGTTGGCGCCCAGCTTTTGGAAACCATAGAAATGGGTGTCCAAACGGCGGCGGCCAATCTTGTCACCACCTGGTTTTGGAAAATAGGCTTTGCCAAATCTGGCAATGAGTGGCCCCATAATCATGATGGAACCTCGCAGCGAAGAGGCTCTTTTTTTGAAGTCATCCCCCTGCATATAGGCTAGGTTGATGTTTTCTGCTTTGAAGGAGCAAGTGTGGCGGTCAATTCGGTTGACTTCAACCCCCATTTGCGCCAAAAGGTCAATCAGGTTGTTGACATCCACAATGTCGGGGATGTTGTGGATGACCACCTCTTCTTTAGTCAATAGGGGGGCGCATAATACTTGGAGTGCTTCGTTTTTTGCCCCTTGAGGCGTAATTTCTCCATTCAGGCGGTGTCCGCCTTCTATAATGAACTTACTCATTTTATATTATTGCTGATTGTTACGGGGATGGGGGATGGTGCGCCGGTCGTTGTTCTTATGCAGGCTTTTCCGTTTTTTGTTGCGGTTTTGCACAGGGTTGTTGAGCGAATATCCGTTTTCGTTAAACTCTGCAATTTTAAATCCGTCGTTGATTTGGAGCTTTCCTGCCGAAAGATTTCTCATGTCGTTGATGATGCGCTCGTCGGTTGTGGAATCTTTGTTCCAGACCATCAATGATTTTTTCATGTGATTGGCAATCAATCCAATAAGTTGTTGCCTTTCTGTTTCGTCCTCCAGTAAAACTGCTTTTTCGATGAGTTGTTCCACCATGCGGCCATAGTGCATGAACCGCATTTTGTCGTTTTTGTAAGGCATTTTTTCTGGTTTCCGGTAGAGGATCGATGGTTCCGGAAGTTCGTAGGGATAATCAATGTCGAGTTTGAAATCGGACATAATGGCCAAGTGGTCCCATAACTTGTGTTTGAAATCACTGACGTCGCGAAGGTGTGGGAATAGGTTCCCCATGATGGCAATGATGGTGTGGGCACATTTGGTGCGTTCTGCTTTGTCTTCGATCGAAACGGCATGCATCACCATATTTTGAATATGGCGCCCGTATTCCGGAAGAACAAGTCTTTGTCGGGTTGAATTATAATCCATTAATTTAAACTCTAATCGTTATTTTTTATCTGTGAGATAATAGCTTATGCGTTGAAGCAAAGCCCGCGGGGAAAGATGCTGCTGCACATGGCTTGAAGGATGGTGTTGCGTGCAGTAATCCCAACTATTCCGGCTCAAATTTACTTTAAAACTTTCAGTTTGGCAAATTTCATAAGTAATTGTTTTTTACCAGTATTCTGAAAAAGGATGGTCACTTTTGTGTCGGGCATATTGCCCTCAAAGGCCAGTACTTCGCCAATCCCAAAACGATCGTGCATCACCCTGCAGCCAACGGTTAAGGCTGTTTCAGAGCTGCCGTAGTTGAGCGATACGGGCGGTTTCTTTTCCAAACTGCCCTGTGGGTTCAGTTTTATCATCGGCTTTTGCGCGCCCATCCGGCTGGCCGGGGATGATGAGGAAAAGCCTGTGGGGCGTGTCCTGTTTTCCATGTTGATTTCAGACTTGTCGCTCTCCTTGATTTCGATAAAGGCACTGTCGAGCTCACTGATGAACCGGCTGGGACGGCAAAAGGTCTGCTCGCCAAACTTAAACCGCGAGCGGGTGTAGCTGATGGTGGCGTGGTGCTCGGCCCGGGTGAGTGCCACATAAAATAGCCTGCGCTCCTCTTCCATGGCTTTGGGGTCGTTGAGGCTGCGACCCGAAGGGAAAAGCTCCTCTTCAACACCGACGATATAAACGTTTTTGAACTCCAACCCTTTGCTGGCATGTATGGTCATCAGGGTGACGCGGTTCTGATCCTCGGGCTTTTCGTTGTCCATATCGGTCAGCAGTGAAACCTCCTCCAAGAAACTGGTGATGGTGGTGGGAAGCCCCTGCTCCTGGCGCGATTCGGTGAACTCCTTGATCCCGCTGAGCAACTCGTTGATATTCTCCAACCGCCCTTGACCCTCTATGGACTTGTCGTCGGTGAACTCTTTCATCAATCCACTTTTCGACACCACTTCGGCTGCAAATTCGTAGCCATTGAGTGTCTCCATTTGGGCATGGAAACCTGCTATCAACCCGATGAAGCCGTTCAGCTTCTTGAGCGTGCCGGCGTTCATCCCGCTTTGTGCAATCAATGGGTTGGTCATCACCTCCCAAATGCTACGCCCCGAGGCATCGCTGAATGCTTCCAACTTCTCAAGGGTGGTGTTGCCAATTCCCCTGGCCGGGAAGTTGATGATGCGCTTGAGCGACTCCCGGTCGTTGGGATTCACCGTCACCCTGAAGTAGGAGATGAGATCCTTGATCTCCTTACGCTGGTAAAAGGCCAACCCGCCGTAGATCTTGTAGGGCTGATTGCGTTTGCGCAAGGCTTCCTCGAAGGTTCGCGACTGGGCATTGGTGCGGTACAGGATTGCAAAGTCCTTGTATTCGTATTGCTCCATGGCCTTGCGTTGGGCAATGTCGTTGGTGACAATCAAGGCTTCCTCCAGGTCGGAGTGTGCTTTGATGACGCGTATTTTTTCCCCTTGGTCGTTTTTCGAGAAGACATTCTTTTGTATTTGTCCCTCGTTTTTGGCTATGATGCTGTTAGCCGCCTCCACAATGGTTTGTGTGGATCGGTAGTTTTGTTCCAGTTTGAAAAGGTGGTAGCCGGGATAGTCGTTCCTGAAGTTCAGGATGTTTTCGATCTTGGCTCCCCTGAAGCTGTAGATACTTTGGGCATCGTCGCCCACCACGCACACGTTTTTATGCCCCTCGGCCAGCTTCTTCACAATGAGATACTGCGAGAAGTTGGTGTCCTGGTACTCATCCACCAAAATATAGTCGAAATGGTTCTGGTATTTGAGCAGCACATCGGGGTGGTCGCGAAACAGGATGTTGGTGTTCAGAAGTAGATCGTCGAAATCCATGACGCCCGACTTGTAACACTCCTGCATATACTTGGCGTATATTTCGTAAATGAGCGTACGGCGCGATGCCCGGTCGTTGGCTATGCGGTTGGTGTCGCGGGCATAGGCTGCGGGTGTCACCAAATCGTTCTTTGCCGATGAAATGGCACTGAGCACATCGCCTGTTTTATACTCCTTGTCGCTGAGCTTCATGTTTTTGATGATGCTCTTGATTAGGTTTTTGGAATCTTGGGTGTCGTAAATGGTGAACGATTGCGGATAGCCAAGCTTTGCGGCTTCCAGGCGCAATATTCTGGCAAAGATGGAGTGGAAGGTGCCCATCCACAGTTGAGACGCTTTTTCTTGTCCCACCACGGTTGCGATGCGTTCTTTCATTTCGCGTGCCGCCTTGTTGGTGAAGGTGAGCGACAATATCCGCCATGGTTTCACACCTTTTTGCAGAAGGTGGGCAATGCGTAGGGTGAGTACGCGTGTTTTACCCGATCCAGCCCCGGCAATGACCAGCGCGGGGCCTTCGGTGGCCATGACGGCATTGCGTTGGGCTTCGTTGAGCGTTTCAATTAATTGATGCACGGAATGATGGTTATAGGATTATTGAAATATCTTTGCAAAAGTATAAAACCCCATGGTTTATTACAACGTGTTTGATTAATTGCCAATAATTTCTGATTATTTTCGTTTCTTGATAGTAGGATTGGTTATGACCGATAAAAATCAAATTGTAAATAGATGAAGACTTCTTTACCCCGGTTTTTAATGATTGTCATTTGTTTTGTGGCGTCTTTACCTGCTATGGCACAATTATCTGCGCCCAACCGGGTCTCGGCTCGTGCATCGGCTTATCTCCCGGTCGATTCTCTTTTTTTCTTTTCCGATATGGGGAGTGCCCAATTGAAGGCTGTTGCATCACCTGGTTCGCAGTTTCGATGGTTGAAATACAATGAGGCTTCCAGCGCCTACGATTTGGAGATGGCGCTTTCGTCAGGTGCTGAATCTTTGTTTATGCCGGCTGTTGAAGGTGGGTATCGTGTCGAAATACAATCGGCTGGTGCAACCAGCCATTTTAACTGTTGGTGCTTTGCACCCGTGGTGGAGTCGGTTGCCATCAACCAAACAGAAGCCACATGCTATTTGCTCTCGCTGGAGAGCAGTGTCGTTGCCGATACGATGGTTTATTATAATCCGGCCAACGGGATAAAAATAAAGGAGGGGCAAAAATTATTCTACCGGTGGACTGCCAATCCCGAATTAACACTTCCCTCTGCCAATGAGCCCCATCTGCACGATATGGATGCACCTACCGCTAATATCACATTTCAACTTTCGGTCACCAATGAAGCAGGCCAGGTGGTAGAAACTAGTTTCAACCATGAGGCATTAGCTGTTGCTGCCGATTTCAATTACGAAGTGGTGGACCGGGAGTGGGATCATGAGCTGGGCGATGAGGAGGAGTTATCGGCTCCGGCAATCTTGCGGTTCGAAAACTTGTCCAAAGGGAATATTACAGCCTATGAGTGGGTGTTTAAATGGACGCTCGAAACGCAGACCACAACAAGTAGGGTGTACGAGGCAGCTCCTGTTTATACATTCCAGCAACCTGGCAATTATGGGATGTTGCTAACGGTTACCAATGAGCGGAGTGGTTGCAGCAGTGAATCCTCTGCGAAAAGCCTCAAAGTGTTGGAGAGCTCCATCGAATTTCCGAATGTGTTCACACCCAATGGGGATGGGGTGAACGATGAATTTCGTCCGGCTTTCCAATCCATCAAAAACTATAACATTGTCATCTATAACCGATGGGGGCGCAAGGTTTATGAGTCGTCCGACCTGGCCGTGGGCTGGGATGGAAAAATTGGAAATGGAGAGGCGGCTCCGGGCGTCTATTTTTATGTGTGCGAGGCCGAAGGCTATGTTAAGGGCGAACGCCATCGCAAAAAAGGTAGTGTCACCATTATCAGATAAAAAATGACCCGGAACTGATTGTCCGGGTCGTTTCTTTTACTCTTTGACGGTTTCGGTGTAGGCCGCAAGCAGTTTCTCTTGTATTTCGGCAGGCACTTTTTCGTAGCGGGCAAATTTCATGGAGTACATGGCCCGGCCACCGGTGATGCTGCTCAGGGAGGTTGAGTATTTGTTCAACTCCTTAAGCGGGATTTTTGTTTTAATCACTTCAAATCCTTTTTCACTGGTCATTCCCTCAATCATGGCGCGTCGTCCCTGCAAGTCGCTCATCACATCGCCCATGCGGTCGCCCGGCACTTTGATTTCCACATCGTAGATGGGTTCCAGAATTTTGGGACCCGCCTCGCGGAATGCTTGGCTAAAGGCATGGCGTCCGGCTAAGCGGAACGATATTTCGTTGGAATCGACCGGGTGCATGCGCCCATCGTAAACATAAACTTTGATGTCGCGGGCATAGGAGCCGGTCAATGGCCCTTCTTCCATCTTCTCCATGATGCCTTTCAATATGGCCGGCATGAAACGGGCATCAATGGAACCACCAACAATGCAGTTGTAGTAAATTAGTTTCCCACCCCATGGCAGGTCGTGCTCTTCTTTGTCGCGCAGGCTGAGCTTGTATTCCTGTCCGTTGAACTTGAAGAGGTTCTTCTCGGGCTCCCCTTCAATATAGGGCTCGATGATCAGGTGTACCTCGCCAAATTGCCCGGCACCACCCGATTGCTTCTTGTGCCGGTAATCGGCGCGTGCTGACTTGGTGATGGTTTCGCGGTATGGGATTTTGGGCGCATAAAACTCTATGGCCAGCTTGTCAAGGTTTTCGATGCTCCACTTGACGGTGTTGAGGTGGAACTCACCCTGTCCATGCAAGATGATTTGTTTGAGCTCTTTGGAGTATTCCACGGCTATGGTGGGATCTTCCTCCTTCATGCGTTGGAATATCTCGCCCAGGCGTTCGTCGTCGTGTTCGTTTACCGGACGGATAGCCGTGCGGAATTTATGCTCGGGGTATTTGATCGCTTCGAATATGTGGTTGACACCTTTGGCACATAGGGTGTGGTTGGTGTGCGTCTCTTTCAGCTTAACGGTGGCGCCAATGTCGCCAGCCACCAGCTCGGTGACTTTGTGCCGGTTTGTGCCGGCCACGCAGAATAGCTGTGCTATGCGCTCCTTGGCATCGCGGTTGGTGTTTACCAAATCCATGCCTTCTTGAATTTTGCCCGACATCACCTTGAAGAAGGATACCTCTCCCAGGTGGGGTTCGATGC
>JAGPIS010000166.1 GCA_018054835.1 Breznakibacter sp.
TTTTTGACCGGTGCCGGTTTTTTAGATGATTTTTACCACCATTTGGGTGTGACGACGCAGGCCGTGGTGGATGAGCCGAGGGTACCTCGCTCTTATTGAATATTTTTTTCAACAGGTCGGGCCGTGCCAATGTTTTCAACCGGCTTTCAATCTTTGACCGGTATTCGGGCTTGTACCAGAAAAAATACATGCGTTGTTGCAGTTTCTCCTCCTGGCTGCGGGGCGTAAAGACCGGCTGAAGCGTGTAAGGGTGGAACCCCGAATAGTAAATGACGGTTGAAACAGTCATGGGCGTTGGTGTGAAATCCTGCACCTGCTCCAATTTGAAGTTCAACTCATGCGTCTCGGCCGCCAAATGGGCCATATCCACCTCCTCACTCCCCGGGTGGCTCGAAATGAAATAGGGGATGAGCTGTTGGTTGAGTCCCTCCTTTTGGTTGATGGCATGGAACTCCTTGCTAAAGCGCTTGAAAAGTTCGAACGATGGCTTGCGCATCATATTGAGCACTTTGTCGGAGGTGTGCTCAGGCGCCACTTTCAGCCTGCCCGACACATGTTTGGAAATCAGTTGGCGTATGTAGCGCTGGTGGCTCCTTTTCTCTTCGGGCGAGGCCGCATCGTTCAGCAGCATGTCGTAGCGCACCCCGCTGCCAATAAAAGCTTTCTTGATGCCGTCCAAACCATTCACTCGGTCGTAAATACTCAGCAAGGCGTCGTGGTTGGTGTCCAAGTTGGGGCACACCTTGGGGAAAATGCAGGAGGGACGGGCACACTTTACACATAGGGTCGCATCGCGCCCCCTCATCCGATACATGTTGGCGCTGGGGCCGCCCAAGTCGGAGATGTAGCCTTTGAAACCTTCCATCTGGATCACTTTTTCAGCCTCTTCGATGATGGAGCGCTCCGATCGGGAGGCGATGAACTTGCCCTGGTGAGCCGATATGGTGCAGAAGCTGCAGCCGCCAAAACAGCCGCGGTGCAGGTTGATGGAGAATTTGATCATCTCGTAGGCCGGGATCGCCCCTTTCTTCTGATATTTCGGGTGCGGCAGGCGGGTGTAGGGCAGGTCGAACGAATGGTCAATCTCCTTGGTGGTCATGGGCGGGAATGGTGGGTTGATCACCAGTTGCCGGTCGCCAATCTCCTGCACCAGACGGGCAGCACCCATGCGGTTCGACTCCTGCTCGATGTGCTTGAAGTTCTTGGCATAGCAAAGCTTGTCGCTCAGACACGCTTCGTGCGAATGGAGTTGGATGGTCTCCCAGTTCTTATTTTTCGGCAACTCCACCTCCTTGGGTTGCATGATAACCGTTTGGGGTATGGTGGTCAGTGATGAAAAAGGAACGCCTTTTTTCAGTAGCGCCAGCATAGCCAACAGGGGCTGTTCGCCCATGCCATAGATCAATAGGTCGGCGTTCGATTCGGCTAATATGCCGGGTTTCAAACGGTCGGCCCAATAGTCGTAATGGGTTACGCGGCGCAGCGAGGCTTCAATGCCGCCCAAAACAACCGGCACGTCGGGGTATAGCTGCTTGAGTATTTTAGAATAGGTGATGGAGGCGTAATCGGGTCGGAAACCGGCCTTCCCATCGGGGGTGTAGGCATCGTCCGACCGTTTGCGGCGGTTGGCAGTATAGTGGTTTACCATCGAATCCATAGCGCCGGCCGACACCCCGAAAAAGAGGCGGGGAACCCCAAGTTTCTTGAAATCCCTAAGGTCGTCGCGCCAGTTGGGTTGCGGCACAATGGCCACCCTGAGCCCTTGCGACTCGATGATTCGTCCCACCACGGCGGCACCAAATGAAGGGTGATCCACATAAGCGTCGCCGGTAAATAGGATCACATCCAGTTCGTCCCATCCTCTCATTTCCACCTCTTTGACGGTGGTGGGCAGCCAATCGGTCACCGTGTATTGATTATCCATATGGTTGTTGTTTATCCCCCACTTGCAATTCATTCTTTTTTTGATGGGATCTTTTGTTGGTTGCAAATTTAACCAATAAATAGAGGGTTTCTATTTTGCACCGATTATTTTGAGACGGGTAGAGGAATCAATGAATGTTTTGTGTAATCTAAAAAATAATATGATTATTTAAGGTTGTGATTATGATTGGGATATTGTTTGTTCCCTAACGGGAGCGCAATCCACAGTTGATCCTCAATATCTGCATGCTTTAGCTTGGTTTTTTCCAAAACGGATGAACCCAGCATCCATGCCTATAAAATCATTACTCTTAGTTTGAGGCCAATTAGCTTTGTGCTTTCTTTTTTTTTACGAAAATATTGAAAAGAATAGGGTGAATATTTTTATTTTTTAAATGCAATATTAACTTTGTAGTGAAAAATGTGGTCATGGCAGATTTGAATATTGAATTGGTTACACGACTGTCTAATAATATTGATAAATTGCAAGACCAGTATCTGGGCTTGAAACAGGAGATCAAATTATTGCAGGGCGAAAAGGCGCGTCTTCTGAAACAACTGGAGGAGGCTTCTCAATCGTATGTGGAACTTGAGGAGAAGTTCAAAGTCTATAAATTATCACGCTCCTTTGTTGGTGAAGGGGAGGATCTCTCCGAAACCAAGAAGAAGATCAATCAAATTGTGCGGGAAATCGATAAGTGCATTGCACTTTTAAACCGATAAATTAATCAGATGGACGATAAGTTTTCCATAAATGTCAAAATAGGTGAGCGGTTTTATCCTCTTAGGATAGATCGTGCCGACGAAGAACGCATTCGTTTGGCTGCCAAACTGATTAATGATAAGGTGACTTTATATAAACAAAAATATTCAGATAAGGACGTTCAGGATTGTTTGACTATGGCTTCGTTGCAGTTTGTCATTAAAATGCTGGAACTCGAAAGCCGGAACGATGAGTCCCCGGTCATTTCAGCGGTGGCTGAGTTGAACGAGAAATTGGAACAACTCCTACTGAATGCTTAGAATATAGAAAAGAATAATAGTATCCCGCATTGTTTACTGTAAGTTAGTGGTTCTAAACTTTTTGACCATTGATTTGTTGGTAAGTTATGCGGTTTTTAGTTTTATATATTTAATTAATAAAGACCAAACATGGAAATATTGATAGGACTTGGTGCTTTTCTGTTTGGCGGTGGATTATCATGGTTTTTATATGCGAAAGCTCTACGGTCGCGCAATCGGAAGATTATCAAAGATGCGGAAATAGAGGCAGAAGTAATAAGGAAGGATAAAATTCTACAAGCCAAAGAGAAGTTTTTGCAGCTTAAAAGCGAGCATGAGAAGGAGATTAACTCCCGCAATGCAAGGGTGTTGGCCGCTGAAAATAAATTGAAGCAAAAGGAGGTGATTTTCACCCAGCGGATGGAAGAGCTGCAAAGGAAGAAAAAAGAGGTGGATGTCATCAAGGAGAACCTTGATGCGCAATTGCTTCTGCTGGATAAAAAGAATGAGGAGGTTGACCGCCTACACAAACAGCAGGTCGATAAGTTGGAATCCATTTCCGGCTTAACCGGCGAAGAGGCCAAAGAGATGTTGGTTGAAAATATGAAGGCAGAGGCCAAGACCGACGCCATGTCGTACATCAACGACATCATGGATGAGGCCAAGATCAATGCCAATAAGGAAGCCAAACGAATTGTGCTGCAAACAGTACAACGTGTGGCTACCGAAACAGCCATTGAAAACTCCGTCACCATCTTCCACATTGACTCTGATGAGATTAAAGGTCGTATCATCGGCCGTGAAGGTCGCAATATTAGGGCACTTGAAGCTGCCACAGGCGTTGAGATTATTGTGGACGACACCCCTGAGGCAATTGTGCTTTCTGCTTTCGACCCTATGCGCCGTGAGGTGGCTCGCCTGGCATTACACCAGTTGGTGACCGATGGACGCATTCACCCGGCTCGTATTGAGGAGGTGGTGAATAAGGTGCGCAAACAGGTGGAAGAGGAGATCATCGAAACCGGTAAACGTACCGCCATCGATTTGGGTATTCATGGTTTGCACCCCGAGCTGATCAAGCTGGTGGGTAAGATGAAATACCGCTCGTCCTACGGGCAGAACCTGTTGCAACACTCACGCGAAACAGCCAACCTTTGTGCCATCATGGCCTCCGAGTTGGGACTCAATCCTAAGAAGGCCAAGCGCGCCGGTTTATTGCACGATATTGGCAAGGTATCCGATGAGGAGCCCGAATTGCCTCACGCCATACTAGGTATGAAGCTGGCCGAGAAATACAAGGAGAAACCTGAGATTTGCAACGCTATTGGTGCCCACCACGATGAAGTGGAGATGAACACCATGCTGGCGCCCATCGTTCAGGTGTGTGATGCCATTTCAGGTGCACGTCCTGGTGCCCGCCGCGAAATTATCGAGGCTTACATCAAACGTTTGAACGATCTCGAAAATCTGGCTCTCTCGTATCCCGGTGTGCTCAAGACTTATGCCATCCAGGCTGGTCGTGAAC
>JAGPIS010000167.1 GCA_018054835.1 Breznakibacter sp.
CAGTCAGTTCGGTGACTGTGTAGCTTTTGGTGATGCCGGGGCCAGTCTGCATGATGTGGATGTGTGTCAAGTCCGATTTTACTAGGGTCCAGGTGAAGGGTTGAGCCTCATCCTCAGTTACATCGTCCGAAGTGTCCCAAGTGCCACCGGTGCCATCAGTCTTGTATTTGTAATACTCGGTGCCCGAGCGCCAGGTTCCGATGATTAGGTTTTCATCGTACGAAAGGTCTTCCTTTTCGCAGGAAAAGAGGAACAAAGATAGTGACAGGCAGGCCAATAGTTGCAGGAATAGCTTCTTCATTGCAGAAATATTTAGTGTTAATGGTTTTGCAAATTTAGGAAAATAGCACAAACTTGAGCCTATGCTCTGCACATTGTGGTTATTGGTTGAGACCTGTTTTTTTTAGTTGTCGTTTCTTTTTCCATATCAGGAAGGAGGGGAGGGATGCAAACATGAAACCCAATACCAGTATGATCATGGTTAGTTTCAACATGCCGATGTTGCGCAGGGAGTAGGCAAGTATCACAAAGCCAATGTTGACGAAGCCAATCGTTAGGCTGATGCGCAAATGGCTGTACCCAAGGGATAACATGCGGTGGTGGATGTGGTTTTTATCGGCCGTGAATGGCGATTTCCCCTGCGCCAGGCGGAGAAAAAACACCCGCAGGGTGTCGATGATGGGCACGATCAAAATGGCAATGGCAACAGCCGGCGCCGAATTCATGCTGTAGGGTAGGTTGTTGGGCAGTATGTTGAGTTCCATGAATTTGACCGCAATTAATGTTATGATAAAGCCGATCAGTAGAGAACCGGTATCGCCCATGAAAATCTTTTGCCGCTTAGAAAAAACGTTGTAATAGATGAAAGCAATCAAACTACCGATCAGGGCGGCAGCCATGATGGGAACTTCAATTTGTTGGTTGATGTAAAACCAAAACGAGAACGCGGTAACCGTGATTATACCAATGATGGCAGCCAAACCGTCTATTCCGTCAATCAGGTTGAAGCCATTTGTGATGAAAGTGAACAATAGGATGGTGAAGCAGATGCTGAAGAAATAGTCGGGTTTTAATCCGAAAAAGCCGTGGAAGTCGGTGATGCGAATGTCGCCAATGCCCACAATGATGATGGCCGCCAATATTTGCCCCAGCAGCTTGACCACCGGTGCTGTAATGAGGATGTCATCCTTGATGCCAATGCCGAAAATGATCAGCAGCGAGGAAACCATAAAAGGAATCCTGCCCAGTCCAAACCAATCGATAATGAAAGTATAGGAGAATAAGAAACCAATGAAAATGGCCAATCCCCCCAGAGTTGGAATTCTTGTTTTGTGCACATTGCGTTTATTGGGTTCGTCAAAGAGGTTTTTGGTGCGTGCAACCCTTAATATGGTGGGAATCGACGAAAAGACGATAATAAACGAGATGGTCGCTGCAAAAAATAGAATCAAATTGGTTATGTATAAATTCATTTTCGTAAATTAATCAAGGCAAAATTAAATAAAAAAATGATTTGGTGCGCCTATATTTTTCCCAATTCAATATGATGGGTTGGTTATTTGTTTTGATGGTCTATTTTATCATTTGTATTCGATTTTAATTGTGTTTGGCAGATGATTTGTAATGATAAAAACTTATTTTTGTATCGGTTCATAAAAAAAAGAAGCGTGAATAAACCAATTTTAATGGATAACCGGTGTTTTAACAGAACTGTTTTGACAAAAATCGTCATGATTGGTTCCGTGTTTTTTTGCTTGTGGGGTTGCATCCCTCAACGGGAAACAGTTCTCCTTCAAAAAAATGTTGAGGCAAAAGGCCAAGATGGCAACCCCTATGGATCGCTCGAGAGTATTACCGAACGTTACTTTTTGCAGGTGAACGACCTCTTGTTTATTCAGGTTTCAACGCCCGATCCCAAAATTTCATCTTTCTTTAATGCCCAATCGAGTGGAACCAGTCAAAGTGGCAATAATCAAAATTTCTTTTATTATCCCATTGACGACCGCATGGAGATCGACTTCCCCTATGCCGGTAAAATCAATTTGAGTGGTTGCAACGTGAAAATGGCCAAGGAGCGGGTGCGGGAAGCCTTATTGCCCTTTTTACAGGATTTCACACTCACCGTGCGGCTGGCATCCAACAGTTTTACCGCTTTGGGCGAGGTTGGCAGTCCTGGTGTCCATACCATGAACAAGGATCAAATAACCATTTTGGAAGCCCTTGCCATAGCCGGTGATTTTAAGGTTTATGCCAAACGTAAGGATATCAAGCTTTTGAGGAAGACGCCGCAGGGAACTCATACCTATACCATTGATATTACTGATGAACGGATTGTGAATTCCGAGTATTATTACATCTATCCCAATGATGTCATCTATGTGCGCCCCATGAAGGCAAAAAATTGGGGGATTGGCGAGTCGATCTCCTTTGGATTGGTCACATCTCTGCTTGCCTTGACCTTGACCATACGAACTTTATTTTACAATTAATATCCTTACAATAGTTGCTTGATGGCCGACTCTAAAAATAAATTAGCCCCGAATCATCAGAACAAGGAGAGTGGATTAAACATCGATCCAAAGAAATTGATCAACGATCTTTTTCGCTTTTGGTGGTTGTTTCTTATCACTGTCCCATTCTGCTATGGCGTGGTCGAATTTGTTCACCGCTATTCGATTCCGGTTTATGGCGCTTCCATGACCGTTATGGTCGATGAGCGGGGTGAAAATGACAGTAAAGCTTCCATGATGGAGGGGTTTGGCCTCACCCCGGGCATGCGCAATGTTGACAATCAAATAGCTGTGTTGTCTTCTTGGGATATGTTGCGGAATACCGTTGACCAATTGGATTTTTGTGTTTCCTATTTTGTGGAAGGCCGTTTGAAAAAAACAGAACTCTACGGCAATTTGGATTTTCAGGTTGTGTTTGATTCCACACATGTTCAGCTATTGAATATTCCCATTTATATTCATCCTATTGATCAAGAGTCCTTTCGCATGACTGTTGAATGTGAAGGTGGCTCTCTTTATGAATATGCTCAAAAACGGATGGCCGGCTCTGTTGGTGCCATCAAATATTCCCAGGTGCATCGCTACAATGAAACGGTGATCACTCCCTGGATGGCGGTCAATATCCAACGCAAGTCAGGTATTCCTGGGAAGGAACTTTTTTTTGTTTTCAATCATCCCGAGAGCGTAGTTTCGCAATATAAAAGCTCCCTACGGGTTAGCAAAACCAATGAAAACTCATCCATTATTGGGCTTTACATGACAGGAACCAATCACGATAAAAACATCGCGTTTTTAAATAAATTGGGCATGGTTTTGATTGAAGCCAATCTGAAACAGAAAAACAAAATTGCCGACAATACCATTACTTTTATTGAGAGCCAGTTGGTGAATATCTCCGATTCGTTGCGCCTGGTAGGAACCGAATTGAGTGATTTCCGCACCTCCAATAAAATACAGAGTGTTTCCTCCAAAGGTGACTACCTGTTCTCAGAACTTCAGCGCATCGATAATGAGATCAATCAGTTGAAGGTGGCAATCAGTTATTACCGTTACTTGGTTGGTTATTTCACTTCCGATAGCATTGCCAATGGACTGATTGCGCCTGCCATGCTCGACACCAAAAGTGGTGTTTTGGCTCAACAGATTGGTCAGTTAATCGAAATCAATTCTGAAAAGATGGCTTTGGCTGATACTTATGGTCAGCCCACCCACCCGATGATGGTTGAGCTCAACTCAAAATACCAGATCGCCAAAAATGTGTTGATTCAATCCATCAACAATCATTTGACGCTTGTGAAAGAGGATATCCGTGTTTTAGAATCGAAAAAAATGGCGACAGAGAACGAGCTGTATGCCCTTCCAGAAACTGAGCGGAAAATGCTGGGCATCGAGCGCAAGTTTGAGCTGAACAACGAAGTTTACACGTTTTTGTTGCGCAAGCGCTCCGAATCGCAAATCCAGAAAGCCTCCAACACTTCCGATCATAAGGTTTTGGAATCGGCTCGTTTTGCCGGTCAGGTTTCGCCAAATACCCAGGGAAACCGAAAGAAAGCGTTGATGTTGGGTCTGCTGCTTCCGTTAGCTTTTATTGTTTTGCGCCAGTTGCTCAACCGTAAGATACAAGGGGTTGAGGACATCAACAAATTAACAGGCCTGCCTGTCTTGGGGCAAATTGTCCACAGCAAGAAAGCGGAACCCGATGTGGTGATTAAGCATCCAAAGTCGGTGATTGCCGAGACTTTTCGCCGTGTGCGCACCCGTTTGGAATTTCTTACCGGCGAAATTTCCTGTCCCATCATCTCCGTTACCTCCTCCATGCCGGGTGAAGGCAAGACTTTTTGTGCCTTGAACATCGCCTCTGTATATGCCATTAGTGGAAAGAAGACGATATTGCTAGGATTCGACTTGCGGCGTCCCGGATTGAAT
>JAGPIS010000031.1 GCA_018054835.1 Breznakibacter sp.
CAATGTGCAAAATTCGTGCACAAATGAGTTTTTTAGCTTCCGGTTGAACAATATGCCGAAAATAGTGTTAACTTAGCAAATACCAATCCTTGAGCTTATGAAAATCCAAGCCACCCCCCTGCGCCTTCTTTTTTTAACAGTATTTTTGATAACGGCATCCCAATTATTGATGGCCACACCGTGCATCTGGAAAAAAAAGCCAGTTATACGGACAGAAGCAGAAGATGCTAAGATTGCTTTCAAGACATGGATGTTCGATGACCTTGAATGGGAAACCAATGAACGGATCTATTTGCGATCGTGGATGTATGTTGTGACACCTCTGAGCGAAACAAGTGATTTCAACATCCAGGAATGGATGCTGGATATTTCGCAAGGCTGGGTCACTACTGAAATTTCAATCAAAGAAACGAACAACGTTTCAGCATAAAATTGAAAGAATGATCAGGCACCCGCACCACGGTGCCTTTTTTTATTTTGTAAGGCAAAAAACAAAGGTGATTACAGGGGCTGAAAACCTTGGAAACTCTGATTTTTTTAATAAATTTGCAGTTTTAAACACAGTGTTATGCAGGAATTTTTCCATGCCAATCAAGACGAAACCAACGAAACTATAGAGCGTTTTGAAAAGATGCTACGTGGAGAAAGGACTCTTTATTTTGATGTTCACGAGATAGAGTCGCTTTTTGACCATTTTGTGGAAACGGACAATTACGAATATGCCGAAAAGGTGCTGTATGCAGGATTATCCCTTCATCCCGATGCCATCACCTTAAAAACCCGGCAAGCCTCTTTACTGACCGACCAAGACATGTTGGAGGAAGCCTTGGAGCTTTTAAATGCCCTGGTAAAGATTGATGCCCATAATTCGGATGTGTTCATCAACATGGGCTGGATCTATTTGAAGAAAGATTCGGTGGATACCGCCTTGAAATATTTTGAAACAGCAGTGCAACTTTGCGGTAATGACGACAAGGAAGAATTACTGCTTGAAATAGGTATAAACCTCAATCAAAGTGATTATTACACGCAGGCCATCCTGTTTCTGAACCGCTGTTTGGCCATCAATCCAAACAACGAGAATGGGTTGTTTGAACTGGCCTATGCCTTCGATAAAACAGACCGCACCGAGCTGAGCATCGCCACTTACGAACAACTGTTGAGCATCAACCCGTATCTTGAGAATGCGTGGTACAACTTGGGGATTCAGTACAACAAGTGCGACCGTTTTCAGGAGGCGATTGAAGCTTACGATTTCGCCCTCACGATCAATGGCGACTATTCCGATGCCTACTTCAACAAGGGCAACACGCTGGTCAACATGGGGCTATTTGCGCAAGCCCTGGATGCCTATTTTGAACATGCCTCGTATAAACGGGATTTGAATCAAACGTATCAATACATTGGAGATTGCTGGGAACAGCTGGGCAATGCAGAAATGGCCATCAGGTTTTTCCAAAAATCGTTGGAGTTGGATCCGCTCAGTGCCGATTCCATGTATGGTTATTGTACCGCCTTAATCTCGCTGGGCAAGCTGGATGAAGCAATTACAATGATACAACAGGCTTTATCCATCAATCCGATGAACCCTGACTACTATTTTGCACTCTCGCAAGCCTACCTCGAAAAGGAAGATTTCAAACAATGCACAGAAAGTTTGGAATTGGGGCTATCATTGGCACCCGAGGAGATATTGGCATGGATTGAACTGTTGAAAATCAAAGCGGTCTATTCCAAGCGCTTCAGTTCGGAGGCTTTTATGAAGAAGGCTTGGCGCGAATATGGCCAGCAGAACAGCGCGCTGATGTACCTAGAAGCCTATATCAGTTTTTACCTGGAAAAAAACATTGCCAAAACCAAGCAGAAGCTGAGCAAGGCCATGGAAAACGATCCACTGATGATTGTTGAGATCAAGGACGAAGCGGCTAAGATGCTGGCCAACGACGAGATCAAGGAGTTGATTGAACATTTCCGGTTTCAACAAAAGATTTAACCACCCAATGAGATGTTGATTCCTTTCATCGAGAAATTGTCATATTGTATTTTGCAACAAAATATTACGGCGTATGAAAACTTATGGATTAATCGGCTACCCCCTCTCCCACTCATTTTCGCAGCAATATTTCACCCGGAAATTTGAGGAAGAAAAAACAGATGCCCGATATTTGCTTTTCCCCATACCGGTCATCACCGATTTTCCTGAGTTGCTCGACCACCATCCCTATATCGCCGGGTTGAACGTCACCATCCCCTATAAGGAAAAGGTTATCCCGTATCTGAATGCGTTGGATGATTCGGTGAAAGAGATTGGTGCCGTCAATGTGATCAAGATTTTCTGGAATGGCAATCAACCCTTTTTAAAGGGCTATAACAGTGATGTTTATGGATTCGAACAATCATTAATTCCAATGTTGGAGCCCCATCACCAGCGCGGGTTGATACTTGGAACCGGAGGCGCTTCCAAAGCGGTGGCTTATGTTTTGAACAAGCTGAATATCCCTTTCACCTTTGTTTCGCGCACACCCAAGCAACTTAATGAGATAAACTATTCGGAAGTCACCAAAGAGGTCATTCAATCGCATCCTATCATCATCAACACCTCGCCCATCGGCATGTTCCCCTATTCGGACAATTGCCCCGATATTCCTTATGAATACCTATCCAACCATCATTTGGTTTACGACCTGATTTATAACCCCGAACAAACCCTGTTCCTACAAAATGCGGAAGAACGGGGTGCAAAAATCAAAAATGGGATTGAGATGTTGTTTCTTCAGGCTCGGCGTGCCTGGGAAATATGGAATACGGATGATTCAACGACCGCAGCGGTAGATTGATTGATGCGCCATCGGCTCAAAGCCACATCCTTCAGGATAGACAATATCGACCAAGAAAAGAGCCTGTGCTGGAGCCGAGGATCCTGCCCCGCCACGGTGTTTGAGTTCGATCACCTTTTTAAAATCCGCCACAGTAATTTTGCCCCTGCCCACATCCAATAGCGTGCCTACAATGGCACGCACCATATTGCGCAGAAAGCGGTCGGCCTGGACCACAAACTGCCATTCGTGGTCGGCAATTTGGTTCCATTGGGCTTGCATAATTTGGCAGTTGTTGGTTTTTACATCGGTATGCAGTTTGCTGAAGCTGGTGAAATCGGTATAATCGAAAAGCAGTAGAGCTGCTTGGTTCATCAGGCTGAAATCCAGATCATAAACCGGTTGGTAGGCCATCTCCTTTTTAAACGGGTTTTTCAGCAACACCAAATTATAATGGTAAGTGCGGCTGATGGCCGAGAAGCGGCTGTGCAGAAGCGGATCGACCAGCTGAATGGAATAGATCACTACCTCGCGTGGCAAAATACGGTTGATTTTATAAAGAAAATGATCTTGGTTGTCGATTTCAATTTCGGTGTCGAAATGAGCAACAAAATAGGAAGCATGAACACCGGTATCGGTGCGGCCCGCCCCGATCACGTGCACTTGGCTCCGCAGCAGCTTTCCTAGGGCATCATCGACAACCGCCTGCACCGAAACAGCATTGGGTTGAACTTGCCAGCCATGGAATGGCGTGCCATTATAAGCCATTTCGATAAAATACCGATTCATAAATATTTCCAATTTTGATGAGGGTTACAAATATATCGCTTTCTTTTTACTTGACATTGTTTTTTTCATATTGTAAATTTAAAAGAATCAATGATTAATTCACACTAATCGTTCAGCCATGAAAAAGGAACCGCATCTGTCACCCAATCAATTGATCGAAGAAGCCAAAGCGCTGTTGACCCAACTTGTGAAATCGCAAGAAGAGGGCGATTTGTCGCTTTTCGAGAGCTGCTTTTTACATACCGAGGAATTGGTCAATATCGGCACCGATTTGGACGAGATTTGGTATGGATGGGACGACTTCAGCCGTTTCATGAAGAATGCGATCACCGAACGCAAAGGGCATAAGATTCAGGAATTGGACACCCGGATAGTGGTTGATGAAGGGGGCACCACCGCCTGGTATTCACAACTGATTGATACCTGTATTGAAACCAAGAGCGAGCCCTTCCGACTGGAAGGTTTCAGGCATACCGGCGTGATGATATTCCGCAATGGTCAATGGCGCATAGCCCAAAGCCATATCTCAGCCCCAATCATCGTGAATCTTGAGCAGGACGGGATGGATGCCTTGGAATAGATCAATATCAGGCTTCTTGCCCACCCATTGCAAGGGATGGGTGAATGAACATTTTCAGCGACCGGTTGTTTAAGCTTTTGATTAAAACTAAGAACATTAAAACAATCGGATTATGAACAAACTGTTGGTAACGCTATTTTTATTAACCACAATGGCCATGGCGGCCCAAAACAATATTTATCAATTCAAGGCAACAACCATTGATGGGGAAAATTTTGATTTTGCATCCTTGAAAGGCAAAAAAGTCATGATTGTCAATACAGCCAGCAAATGCGGCCTGACACCGCAATACAAAGAGCTACAGGCCTTGTATGAGCAGCACAAGGATAAAGGTTTCATCATCATCGGATTCCCGGCCAATGATTTTTTAAGTCAGGAACCAGGCTCCGATTCGGAAATAAAGGAGTTTTGCTCGCTCAACTATGGTGTCACCTTTCCCATGATGGCAAAGATATCGGTCAAAGGCGAAGATATGGCACCCATTTATCAATGGTTGACGAAAAAGGAGCTTAATGGCAAGGAGGACAGCAAAGTAAAATGGAATTTCCAGAAATACCTCATTAACGAACAGGGTCAGCTCGAGCGGGTAATTGATCCCAAAGTGAGACCCAACGATCCTCAAATCATTCAATGGATCAATCAATAAAAAAAGTCAGGGTTTACCCGGACTTTTTTTATATTTTCAATTGAGGCCTCTGTTGCGCAACAGGGCATCGATGGTTGGTTCGTGACCCCGGAATTTGGTGTATTGCACCATCCCTTCGTCCTCGCCACACTCAGACAAACAGTGTTGGCGGAATTTCTGGGCCAACGCCTGGTTGAAAATGTCGCCACTCTCCTTGAAAGCGTCAAAAGCATCGGCATCGAGCACTTCGGCCCAGATATAGACATAATAGCCAGCCGAATATCCACCATTGAAGATGTGGGAGAAATAGGTTGAGCGGTAACGGGGGATAATTTCGCCGATTAAGCCTAAATCGTTCAGTGTTTGTTTTTCAAATTCGGCAGCATCGGTTACTTTGTCATCCGATGAGAGGGTGTGCCATTTCATATCCAGCTGTGCAGCAGAAAGATACTCAACAGTCGAAAATCCCTGATTAAAAGTACTGCTTTTTTGGAGTTTTTCCATCAAATCAGCCGGCATGGGCTCGTTGGTCTGATAATGGCGGGCATATTGCTGCATGACCTCAGGTTCGGAGGCCCAATGCTCCATAATCTGCGAAGGCAATTCAACAAAATCGCGGGCCACACGGCCGGCAGTGCGTTTGTAATCACCCTGGGTGAACAATCCGTGCAGGCCATGGCCAAACTCATGAAACATGGTATTCACTTCATCCCAGTTGAGCAAGGCTGGTTTATCGCCAGTAGGGGGTGTGAAATTGCAAACAATAGAAACCAGTGGCGTGGTGCGTACGCCGTCGGTGGTGAGGGCTCTGCGGAAGGAGGTGCACCAGGCACCTGCCCTTTTGCCGGCTCGCGGATGCCAGTCGAAATACATCAATCCGGCATGAGAACCATCGGCTTCCTTCACTTCGTAAACTTCATTCAAGGGGTTATAAACCGGCACATTGGTGATGCGTTCGAAGGTGAGGCCATATAATTTGGTGGCTGTCCAAAACATGCCATCTCGAACATTGTCCAGCTTGAAGTAAGGGATCAGCTCGTTTTCGTCGAGATTGAATTTTGCTTTTCGAAGTTTTTCAGCCCAGAACCACCAATCCCAAGATTCCAGTTTGTAGCGCACCCCGTTAGCATTGGCCAGGCGCTGCATCTCGGCCAGCTCTTTTTTGGAGACATTCAAGGCCGGAACCCACAACTGCGTCAGGAAATCGCTAACGCGCTCAGGGGTTTGAGCCATATTGACCTCTATCACATATTCAGCAAAATTATTATAACCCAACAATTTGGCCTTTTGTGCCCGCAACTCCACCATTTTGGTGATAATCTGCTTGTTATCGTTTTCATTATTGTTATCGCCACGCATGAAGTAGCCTTTGTACAATTTCTCCCTCAACTCGCGGTTTTCGGCATATTGGAGGAATGGGATCCAGCTTGGCTTTTGAAGGGTGAATAGCCATTTCCCCTCCTGCCCTGCTTTTTGAGCCGCTTCAGCAGCGGCAGAAACCACTCCTTCGGGCAGACCGGCGAGGTCAGCCTCATTATCAACCACAAGAGAAAAATTATTATTGGTTTCAGCCAAGAGGTTATCGCCAAACTGAAGGCTCAACATGGAAAGTTCCTCATTCAATTTGCGCAGTTTGTTCTGATCTTCGTCGTTAAGCAAAGCGCCATTGCGGACAAAATCGCTGTAATATTTTTCCACCACACGAATCTGCGAAGCATTCAGGTCGCTCTCGTGGCGCACTTCATAAATTTGAGCAATGCGTTTGAACAAGTTCTTGTTCATCATTATGTTATCGCTGTGCTGGGTCAAAAGAGGAGTGATCTCTTTTGCAATTACCCTAAGGGTATCGGTGTCATCGGTACCGCGCAGGCAGCCGAAAACGGTGGAAACCCGATCGAGCAGTTCCCCCGAACGGTCAAAAGCAAAAATTGTGTTGTCGAAAGTCGGCTTGGCCGGATTATTGGCGATCAGGTCGATGCCTTCTTGCTCCTGCTTCATCCCTTCGGTAAAGGCAGGGACAAAATGACCTGGTTTTATCTCTTCGAACGGTGGCACCTCGAAAGGCGCTGCATACTTTTGGGCATAGAACGGATTGGTGCTGTCCACCCCTTTTTGACAAGAGGAGAGCACCAGCGCCGAAGCGGCAAATAGTGTCAGTAATCTATTCATTGATAATACATTTATAGTTTCTTGCAAAATAATTCATTTTTCAGTGACTGGTCATGATGTTTGTCACTTCCATGGCAGCAGGCAACGATCTATTTTAAAAACCGCTTATTCAACGCCCCATAGGCATCGATGCGGCGGTCGCGGAAGAAAGGCCAGATGCGCCTCACCTGCTCGGAGCGCGACAAGTTGATTGCCACAACCTGGTTCTCTTCGTTGGCGTTGGATGCCTGAAACAGCAATTCGCCTTGTGGCCCAGCCACGAAACTGTTTCCCCAAAAGCTGATACCATTGGTTTGACTGGAGGGATCGGGCTCATGCCCCACCCTGTTGACGCTCACCACATGAAGTCCGTTGGCCACGGCATGTGCTCGCTGGGAAACGACCCAGGCATTGAGTTGTCGCGATTTTTCATCCTCACCATCGTTCGATTCCCAACCAATGGCCGTGGGATAAATCAGCAAGTCGGCACCCCGCATAGCCATCAACCGCGCAGCTTCGGGATACCATTGATCCCAGCAAACCAGTACGCCCAATGAGCCCACCGAAGTCTGTATCGGTTCAAAACCCAGGTCGCCAGGTGTAAAATAGAATTTCTCGTAGTAGGCCGGATCGTCGGGGATATGCATTTTTCGGTACTTGCCGGCAATGGATCCATCGCTTTCGAAAACAACGGCCGTATTGTGATAAAGTCCAGGCGCCCTTTTCTCGAAGAGCGAAGTGACCAGTACAATCCCAAGTTCTTTGGCCAAAGAACCGTAGAACTCTGTTGATGGCCCAGGGATGGGTTCGGCCAGATCGAAACAGCCGGTATCCTCGGTCTGACAGAAATAGGCCGTATTGTGAAGTTCCTGTAAAACCACCAGTTGGGCGCCTTGGGCGGCACAATGGCGGATATTGGCAGCCAATTTATTGAGATTCTGTACCTGATCCAGATCAACCGATTGTTGAACCAGACCTACTTTTAATATCTTTTCCATAAAAAACGTGTTACAGTTTAAAAGCCCCAACAGGAAACTGCATGGTGACACAATGCAGCGAACCATGTTGTTTGATCAAAGGATGGCAATTAATTCCAACCACCTCATAATCGGGAAACTCCGTTGCAAAAATATCCAAAGCCTGCTGGTCTTCGGGCACCCCATAAACCGGCACTAAAATTGCTCCGTTGATAAATAGGAAATTGGCATAGGTTGCCGGCAAACGCTCCTCCCCGTCATAAACAGGCGTGCACATGGGCAAAGGCACCAGGCGGTATGGCTGGCCATGTGCCGAAGTAAAAGTTGCGAGTTGGGATTCCATATCTTTTAGCGCCCCATAATGGAGATCATTGGGATCATCGCATTTGACATAAAGGATGCGCTGACCAGGCGCCAAACGAGCCAAAGTATCAATATGGCTGTCGGTATCATCCCCTTGCAGGAAACCATGATCGAGCCAGAGCACTTTTTTTGCGTTGAACAGTTCGAGAAGCCGCGATTCAATTTGATCACGACTCCAGGCGCCATTACGATTTGGTGAGAGCAAGCATTCGGATGTGGTCAATAGCGTACCTTCACCGTCTGATTCAATACTACCGCCTTCCAGCACCATATTCAGAAAGTTTTCATATTTAACCTCGCCTGGAAAGATGCCTTTTTTATATAGTGTTCCATTGATCAGGTTATCCTTGTCGGCGGCAAACTTAAGTCCCCAACCATTGAATTTAAAATCCAACAGAACAGGTACTTGATTTTCGATCACCGTGATAAAGCCATGGTCGCGCGCCCAAGTATCGTTTACTGGCATTTCAACAATGGTGATATTGGCGTGATTGGCTTCGCTGAGCCAAGGCATGACCTCGGCTTTATTGTTGGCGACAATTAGCAACGGTTGGCGCCGGGAAATCTCCTGGCATAAAGAGGCATAGCATGGCAACACCTCGTGAAGGAAATCTTTCCAGTCGGTTGAATCATCGGGCCAGGTTAATTGAACCAGGCTTTGCAGATGCCATTCAGCAGGTAAAAAACGGTCAACAGTCATTCTTGCATTGGATTAAATAAGTAATCAGATACAAAAAAACGAAAAAAGGATCGAATGTACCATTTTATTCGATCCTTTTGGTGAGAAAAATATAGAATTCAAACTTTCAGCTGCGCTTCGATGGTTTGAATCTGGCTTTTGAAGTCCCGGTCGGTTTCCAGAAGGTTGTTGACCGTTTTACAAGCATGCAACACCGTGGCATGATCTTTCCGCCCTATTTTGGCACCAATGGCCGAAAGGCTTGAGTTGGTCAATGTTTTACTGAAGAACATAGCTATTTGCCGGGCTTGTACTATTTCGCGTTTGCGGGTTTTTGACTGTAATATGTCCACATCGATGCCAAAATATTCACATACTGTTTGTGAGATAAAATCGACCGACAATTCGCGGTGAACTTTTTTAACCAGTTTATCCACCACCGATTTGGCCGTATCCAGGGTTATATCTTTCTTATTGAGGGTCGATTGCGCCAGAAGAGAGATCAGCGCGCCTTCAAGTTCCCTGATATTGTTCACCACATTGGAGGCGATATAATAAACCACGTCCTCGGGCAAATCAATGCCATCGTTCATTATTTTGGTCTTCAAGATGGAGACCCGTGTTTCGAAATCGGGCAATTGCAAGTCGGCCGATAATCCCCATTTGAAGCGGGAAAGCAGGCGATCCTCCATCCCAAGCATTTCAACCGGTGCTTTGTCGGAGGTGAGAATAATCTGTTTGCCCGATTGCTGTAAATGGTTGAAAATATGGAAAAAAGTATTTTGAGTACTCTCCTTTCCGGCCAATTCTTGAATGTCGTCGATAATCAAAACATCCATCATTTGATAGAAGTTCAGAAAATCGTTGAACGAGTTAGTTCTGATGGAATCGGTATATTGTAATTGGAACTTATTGGCATTAAGGTACAAAACTGTTTTTTCGGGCATGGTGCGTTTCACTTCGATGCCGATGGATTGCGACAGATGTGTTTTTCCCAATCCGCTATTGCCATAGAGGAACAATGGGTTAAAAGCAGTTTTCCCTGGGTTTTTGGCCACCGCCATAGCGGCAGAGCGAGCCAATTTGTTGCATTCGCCCTCAACGAAGTTCTCGAAAGTATAATCGCTGTTCAATTGCGGATCGACATGCAGTTGTTTTATACCGGGTATAACAAACGGATTGCGTATAGCAACTTGTGCGTCGGCCTGGGGGCTACTATTCGATACGGCGCGATTGCGCAAATCGACCCGGTTGGCTGTAGGTATATTTACCGTCACTGGCTGCATGGTGGCAGCCAACGGTTTTTCCATCACCACGGTATATTTAAGTTTAACCATGGGGCCCACTTCTTTGCGCAGCACCTTACTAACTAGGTCAATATAGTGTTCTTCCAGATGTTCGTAGAAGAAATAACTGGGCACTTCGATGGTTAAGATATTATTTTCAAAACTTACAGGAACAATGGGCTCAAACCAAGTACTAAAACTTCCCGCGGAGATATTTTCTTTTATCATCCGCAGACACCTATTCCAAATTGATCCACAATCCGGTTTCATTTTTCCTATCTTAAAATTTGAATTATGTTATATGACAATTTTACTTGAGAGTTCAAAATTTGCAAATAAAAATTGAAAAAACAAATAGGTTACCCATTGATTTTTTCGAATAATGCTTTTACACTAATCCTCAACAGGTTAAAAACAAACAACACAAACTATTGAAAATCAATTATTTAATCACAAAACAGAACTTCAAGTGTCAGACATAACCTATTGGTAATAAAGACCTTGTTTGAAAACCCAAATTATTTACACTCGTAGTATTCTGAAATCATCCAAGCAATTTTCATTAACAGTATTTCATCACTTATTTATTTTCCGAAGTGCCTTTTTCAATCCTATCACCGTTTCATTTTCCATGGCGATGATTTGTGATTCGGGATAGGTTGCTTTGACAGGATCGTGCATTTTCAAAACCTCCTGATAGCTGTTGGATTGCGCAATGAGGTAGCGATATTGCCGTCCATCAAAAAATTCCCTCACTTGATATTTGTCTGTGATTGGATTGTTTTGGATTGACATGGGGGTTTTAGAGGTGAAGAGCTGAATACAAAAAACGATCTCATCCTTGGAGGCGGACGCGTCGAAATAGATTTTGCGGCCAAAATCGAATGCCGAGAAGCTCACATAACGTTTGGGATTGTGTCGCACGTCCATCAGAAGGCGGTTGAGATTGGCCGAAGCTTCGGAAAGTGAATGGTACATGGCTTTATCATTGATCAAAAGCCCCAAGGATCCTTCGGAATTGTTGATGCTTTGCAACATGCTGTCGGTTTGCACCAAGGTTGATTTCAGCGCAAGAATGGTTTCGTTCAGCTGAGCCTTTCGCAAATCGGAGGCAACAACCGAAAGGGATTGCATGGTGGTGTCGATGTATTGGCCTTGGTCGTTGAGCTTGGTTAATAGAGAATCGAGTTTTTGAGTTGTTTTATTCAAATTCCCATCAGGTCCAGTATAATTTGCCAAATTGGCGGTCAGTTGCTCCACATGGTTCATTGAGGAAGAAAAGGCTGCAATAGCATGGCTGAGGTTTTGCACATTGTTTTTATCGAACAAAGTGCCAACTTGGGCTAATACCGAATCGAAGCGGCTGATCAAACGTTCGGTTTTCTCCTTCAAAGGCAAAACGCTTGTACTAAGCTGGTCGGTAATATCGGCCATAACCGAGGTGGAGAGCGTATCGTCGGGCATCAGGAATTCGGGGCTGTTGCCTTGTATGAACTGCACGCCCTTGCTGCCCAACAGGTCGAGGCTGTAGATTTGAGCAACGGAATTCTTGGGTAGTTTCAATTCCTTATTGAGGGCAAAAGTAACAATAAAGCGGTCGCCCTTGCTTTGATCAATCACAATGTCGCGCACCGAGCCCACCTTAAAGCCATGGTAATAGATTGGGCTGGCATCGTTCAAACCATCTACCTTAGTGAAAACGCCATAATAGATATTCCCGCCAAAAAAAATATCGCGTCCTTTCAAATAATTAAGTCCCCATCCCAACAGCGCAAGGGTAATTACCACAAAGACGCCTATTTTTACTTCTTTCTTGATCATATTGTATCAGTTCGTTTGTGTAAAATGAAAACCTATTTATTGTTTATCTCCTGGGCTTCACGGATCGTAATCCGCTTCCCATTGTAGAATGCCACCACAAAGCAGTCGGGAATTGTTGTTCGCACTTTTTTCTGCAAAGCCAAAATCTCATTATAATTGCTGGTTTCGCCAACAGTATATTTATACAACTCCTTATCCATATAATATTGGGCATCGGGGAATTTTCCCAAGATGCCTTTCCCTTTTGCGAAAGGTGCAGCCGAAGAAGCGACCTGAACCTTATAAATGACCTTTTCCGTGGCTTTCTCCTTCAATTCGGATGGTTTGGCAGAAGCTTTGGATTCGTTCGAACGCCCTTTGGCTACATTGTTTTGGGCTTCGAACTGGTGCTTGTATTCGCGGAATGCGTGAAAGAGGGAATTGGCCAAATTATTTTGACCCACTGAGGAGGCGAGATATTTCTCTTCGTTTGCATTACTGAGGAAACCCAGCTCGACCAACACCCCGGGCATGACTGTTTGGCGCAACACCAGAAATCCGGCTTGCTTGACACCGCGGTTGTACCTTTGTGCAGTGGTGCTAAACTGTGCTTGAATTTTGGAGGCGGCCTCAATGCTTTGATCCAAAAAGGCATTTTGCATCAACTCGAAGATGATGTACGATTCGGTTGAATTGGGGTCAAACCCCTCATATTTTGTGATGTAATTATCTTCGAGCACAATCACTGAGTTCTCTTTTTTTGCCACCTCTAAGTTGTCCTGCGAGCGGTGCAAGCCCAACACAAAAGTCTCGGCGCCGCTAATTTTTGGGGAGCTGATGTAATTGGCATGGATGGAAACAAAAAGGTCGGCATTATTTTTATTGGCAATGTCAGCCCGTTTGTCCAGTGGCACAAAAACATCGGAATTGCGCGTATAGATCACCTTCACATCGGGTAAGTTCTCCTTGATGAGATTACCGAATTTCAGCGCAACATTCAGCACAACATCTTTCTCCTTCACTATTTTACCCAAAGCGCCAGGATCCTTGCCCCCATGGCCAGCGTCGATCACAATGGTTTTCAAACGCATGTTTTCCTGCGCTGCACCATGCCATAAATGCACAAATAAAAAGCAAATGAGTATAATAATCCTGACCATCTTAACACTATAAATAACCTATGAAATTAGCAAAACAAATTGAACAGACTCCAACTATGATTATATTTTGCAGTCAAAAATAACAATTATATTTGAGGCAGTGAAAGCATGCCGGCATCATATTTTGAGAAACACGCCGGTCGGTGTATATTTTTTCTTTATTTTTGCCATCATCATTATAAACAATCGGAATAACAACAGGACAGTACAACATATTTAAACTACTTATGCTAAAACACTTAATCGCCTTAGGATTATGTTTTTCACTCCATACAACTCCCTCCAGTGCACAGCAAACACCGACAAGATCAGTTCAAGGGCAGGAGCAAAAAAATGATTCATTGGCGCCAATCAAGGGTAGCAAGCCTTTTTTGGAAGCACAAATTCAATATAAGGCGAACGATTCGTTGGCTTTTGACTTTGAAGGTCAAAAGATGTACCTGTATGGCAAAGCTGAAATTAAATATCTCGACATAGAGTTGTCGGCTCATGCCATCGAACTGGATTTGGACAGCACATTAGCCATCGCTTATGGGCGGGTTGACACGGCTGGTGTGGAACAGGACTTGCCCGTTTTCAAGGATAAAAGCGGCTCCTACACCATGCGAAGGATGAAATACAACTTTGAAACCAAGAAAGCAATCATTGAGCATATTGTCACCGAGCAGGGCGAAGGTTTTGTGATTGCTCAGAAGGCCAAGCGGGTCAACGAAACCGAGTATTTTATGCGCGATGCCAAATACACCACCTGCGACCATCACGACCACCCCCACTTTTACTTGAATTTGACCAAGGCCAAGGTAATTCCAGGGAAAAAAACCATCACTGGCCCTGCCTACTTAGTGGTGGAAGATGTGAAACTCCCCATTTTTGTGCCATTTGCGCTGATCCCCAACACCACCTCATACAGTTCCGGAATTGTGATGCCATCGTATGGCGATGAAGGCGAACGGGGTTTTTTCCTTCGCGAAGGGGGTTACTACTTTGCCATGAACGACTACTTCGATTTGCGTTTGACCGGCGACATCTACACCAACGGATCCTGGGGCACCCATTTTGGCACCACCTATAAAAACCGTTACAAATACAGTGGCCGGTTGAGTGCTGATTATATTACCAATGTTGTATCGGAAAAAGATTTGCCCGACTACAGCAAAAACAAGGACTTCTCCATCCGCTGGAGCCACACCCAGGATGCCAAGGCCAACCCCTACCAAACGTTCTCGGCCAGTGTCAACTTCGCCACCAGCTCCTACGACCGCAACAACGTGGGCAGCATCATCAACCCCATAGACCTTTCGACCAACCAGAAGAGCTCCAGTATTTCGTACAGCAAAAGGTGGCCCGGCAGTCCCTTCAACTTTTCGGCGAACTTGCTGCACTCGCAAAACAGCCGCGACACCTCCATAAGCCTCACCATCCCCGACATCACCTTGACCATGAACCGGGTTTTCCCCTTCAAACGCAAGGAACAGATAGGCGAAGAGCGTTGGTACGAAAAAGTAAGTTTCTCCTACTCGGGTAACACAAAAAATTTCATCAACACCAAGGAGAAAGAGCTCAGTTTTTCAGGCAAAAGC
>JAGPIS010000168.1 GCA_018054835.1 Breznakibacter sp.
TGCGGATGGGGAAGGTAGGGTTCAAACGCAAAGCCGTCAAAAGCAAATCACCCTCATGGCCGCCCGACTCACCCAGCGGGGCACGGCTATCATCGGTACGCGAAAGGATGGTGTTCACCTCAATTTTCAACCGGTCATCCAATAAAAGATGGGTGATGTAAAACCGACCATTGTACTTCTGCATATCACTGTTTTTGATGATACCTTGCTGATCCTGATAGGCAAATGAAGCTCTATAAGTACCATTTGAAGTACCACCGCTCATGGCAATATTGTGGTTTTGAGAGTAGGAAGTCCTAAATACTTCATCTTGCCAATTGGTGTTGGCATTTTGATCAACAATAGAATACTTGTAACGCTCAGCCGCGGCACGATAATCGTCGGCACTCAACACATCATATTGCTCTGGCAACCAAGATACACTTCCATATCCTGAATAGGATACTTGCGATTTCCCCTCACTCCCTTTCTTTGTGGTAACAATAATAACACCATTGGCACCCCGAGCACCATAAATGGCTGTTGCCGAAGCATCCTTCAAAACATCAATCGATTCGATATCGTCGGGATTCAAGAAACTCAATGGATTTTTCCTTCCGGCACTACCTACGCCCGACACATTGCCCCCGGCGGGCTGCTGGCTGTCGGAAACATTGAGGGGCACACCATCCACAACATAAAGTGGATCCTGTCCCGAACGAATGGAGTTGGATCCACGCACCCGAATGGTAACACCACCGCCGGGCTCACCTCCATTGTTCACAATGTTGACACCGGTAACCCGGCCTTGAATGAGCTGGGAAGGCGAAGTAACCAAACCTTTGTTGAAATCCTTCGCTTTGACGGCACCCACAGAACCCGTCAAGTCGCTCTTCTTCATGGTTCCATAACCCACTACGGCCACCTCGTCCAACTGCCTGTTATCCTCACTCATGGTGATGGTCATCAAGGTTTGGCTGTTGCCCTTAAGGGTTTGGTTTTTATAACCAATAAAGGAGACAACCAAATTGGCCTGATCGGCAACGTCAAGGGCAAACTCACCATTTACATTGGTAACCGTACCGTTGGTGGTACCACTCTCCACCACCGAAGCGCCAATAATAACCTCCCCCTTTTCATCTTTGACGAGGCCTGATACCTTTACCCTGGACTGCTTTTTTCCGGAAGCAGAACCATCAGTACCCTTACTAAGCACTATATTTTTTCCTTTGATCTCATAATTTACATTTTGACCTCTCAATATCTGGTCAATGGCAGTATTCAAGTCATTCGCTTCAACCGAAACAACCTTCTTCGTATCCAGGTCGTCGGCGACATAAATGAATGAATAGCCGGTCTTATCTTTTAGTTCCGTCATGGCCTTTTTTACAGTAACACCAGTCATTTTCAACGATATAGACTGGGAAAAGAGACTAAAATTAAGGCATAACAATATCATAGCCACAATAGTGACCTTCTTTCTGTTATTCATAAAACATAAATTATCGATTTAAAACTTAAAGAAATTTCGTTCCAGGAAGAAATATTGTATATTTGCATTCCCTAAAACGTTTTATACCAAATGGTTTGACACAGGGATAAGAATTGGAAGATCTAGCCCATCTTCCTTTTTTTCTGTATCGGAGTTTTCATATCATGTTCTTTTTTTCTGCATAGAGCCGGATTAGGATTCAACATTCAGTTAACTTTTCTCGATTTTTAATATAGGGTAATAAGACGTCCATTTATTGAGTACTTAATTTTGTGGGTGGCCGACAAATTCTCAAGGATTTCATGAATTCCCTGCTCCCTCCGCACGAAATTACCATACAGCCGCAATGAATTCAATGAATCGTTGTCAATCACAATCCTGACATCAAAACTACGTTCCAACTTCCGGGCAATATCGGGCACCAATTCTTCATCAAACAATAAAAACCCGTTTGTCCATTGCAAAGCATTGGAAACATTGCAGCTCTCTTTGAGCATTTCATCATCCACTTTGTTGTAAACAACTCTTTCGTTTGGCTTAAGTGCAACCTGACGTGAGTTAAGTCGGTTGAACAAAACCACCTTGCCTTCGGACAGGGAAACGATCGCCAATGAGTCGTCGGGATAGTCACAGAAATTAAATTTTGTACCTAAAACTTTGACTTGCAACTTATCCGACTCCACCAAGAAAGGTAAGTCTTTATTGTGCGCAACTTCGAAATAAGCCTCACCGCTGAAATCAATCTTACGCTCTTTCTCCCCGAAATTCTTGGAATAAACCAGGCGCGATCCGGCATTCAACCACACTTGAGTACCATCGGGCAAAAACAATTTGGTACTCGAGCCCAATGGTGTTTCCACCACCATATCGGAAACCAAATCGTACTGGGATTGTCTCCCAATCCAAAAAGCAGCGAAACCCACCGTGAAAAAAAGCATGGCCACGGCAGCATAGCGAACAACATAATGGTTGAAAGTCCTCTTAACCACCAATCCGGATGGATGATTACGCACCCGGCTTAAAAATAACCCAAAGGCTTTGGCTTTATCATACTGGTTGTCATCTCCTGCCGCCAAGGACGAAATCCAAATCTCCTGCTGATGCCTAAAATAAACGGCATGCTCTTCCGATTCAGCCACCCAGGCGTTCAACTCTCCCTCCTCTGCCGGAGTCAATTCCTCTGACAGATAGGCTGCAATTATTTCGTTGATGTGATCTGGATATGTTTTCATTTCTTGCTCTTGTAAAGCTTAGACGGTTAAAAATGTTTAAAGGGTAGTCAAAAATGTGATTTTCTGTATTCAACTTATAAAAAATACCAAAAACACAACCAGGAATTGATCCAATTCCGCCCGAAGAATATGTAATGCATTCTTTATATGATACTTGACGGTATTAACCGAAATACCCAGCTCAGCAGCAATTTCTTCATACTTTTTATCTTCAAACCTCTTCTTCTCAAATACAATGCGGCACTCTTTGGGTAGTTTGGCTAGAGCATTCTTGATTTCGTTCTCCAATTCCCTTTCCAATAGAATATTGAGCGGGTAGTGGTCTGGTTCAGTCAGGAGATTATTCAGAGTGTGTTCAACATCGGGGTTCGACAAGGAAATTTCATGGCGCAGGTGCTGTGAATCCAAATAATCAAAGCATCGGTTGCGCACCGCTTTCATCAAGTAACTCCTGATGGAATATTGAATATTCAACGACTCACGAATCTCCCAAACATGAAAGATGACATCCCCAACAATGGTTTCAGCAGTAAACTTATCACCAACATATTGTTTGGCAAAATGACACAGAACAGCATAATGATGGTCATACAGATGCTTGTAAGCCTCTTCATTCCCACGCCGAAGCTGTTCAACCAACAACTGATCTGTATATTTCATTTAAATTTGTTAAATACATCGAAACATAGCAAAGCTATAAAAAATAGAATAGCATAAAAAAGTTTTTATTCTGCAATTTGTTGCCAAAAAAATGACCATTAACAAAACAAGCTGTATCAAAAAGAAAAATCCCTACTTTTATGCTGAATTACGCAATTTGTGATGACATCAAAAAAACAAATTCACTACTGCAGCGTTACAGAAGTTGAAGGACAATAAAAATCTCATTCATGCAAAACATAAGAGTAGGATTTGGATACGACGTGCACCAGCTGGCCGAAGGGCTCGACTTTTGGCTGGGCGGCATCAAGATTGACCACACCAAGGGGTGTGTGGCGCACTCCGACGGCGATGTGTTGATCCACGCCATTTGCGATGCCCTGCTGGGTGCCGCCAACATGCGCGACATTGGCTTCCACTTCCCCGACAACCAAAACACCTATAAAGGCATCGACAGCAAGATCCTGTTGAAACAAACCATCGACCTGATTGCCACCAAAGGATATCAAGTGGGAAACATCGACTCCACCATCGCGTTGCAAAGCCCTAAGATCAAAAACATGATCCCACAAATGCAAGAAGTCCTGTCCCTTGTGATGGGCATTGATGCCGACTGCCTATCCATCAAAGCCACCACCACCGAACGATTGGGTTTTGAAGGGGAAGAAAAAGGCGTATCGGCCTATGCCACTGTGCTGATTTGCAAATAAAACAATCTAATGATGGATCTCAAAGAAACACTAGAGCAACACCCACTGGTGTTGCTCTATTTTTCAGGATCGGCATGCAGCGCCTGTTCAGCTCTGAAACCAAAATTGGAGGGACTGATCCTAAGTGAGTTTCCTTTGGTGAAGTTCGTCGAAATTGAAACTTCCACCAACCTGGAGCTGGCCGCCCAACACTCGGTTTTCACCGTCCCATCAGCCTTGTTGATGACCGAGGGAAAGGAAGCCCAGCGCTTTGTGCGGAATTTTGGGCTACATGAGGTCAAATCTACCCTCGACCGCCTATACCCCATGGTGTATGGTGAATAAAAC
>JAGPIS010000170.1 GCA_018054835.1 Breznakibacter sp.
CAAATAGATGGCGGGCCTGCGACAATTCATCCACAACCAGATTTTTACAATGATGCCACACCGGCATGCCAACCGGACGGTTGATTTCGCCATCCCACCAGATGGTATTTTCGGAAACGGCATCGCGCACAATGTACCGGTCTTTGGGTGCCCTACCGGTATAGCGGCCTGTTTCGACAGCCACGGCACCGAATTTTGTTTCAACACCACGTTCCAACCCCTCGTTTTGGGGGCTAGTTTCCAATTCGAACAATTCCTGATAGGACGGGTTGTGTAAAACGGGGGCATTGGAGTCAATTCCATACCGTTTCAAATCTGGTTTTTTCATAGGATAAAGGCTTTTTAAGGTTAAAAACAGCTACAAATAAAGAGCACTTCGGCTTGTAGTTCCAATGATAAAAAACATAAAAAAGGCCATAGGGCAACAACAAAAAATAAATAAGCAACTACCCCAAAGGATTGACCCACGAATAAAAAAAGCCATACTACAAGAGCATGGCTAAACATAACGAGATCAAAATATCTAATCTATTTGGCTCTTGGATGGAAAGTGTTGATGGTTTCCTTTAGATATTCATCGTCGATATGGGTATAGATTTCAGTTGTGATAATCGAGGTATGTCCAAGCATCTCTTGAATATCCCGCAAATTGGCACCACCTTTAAGCAAATGGGTTGCAAAGGAGTGACGGAAAGTGTGGGGGCTGATGCTTTTTTGAATACCTGCTTTTTTGGTGATGTTCTTGATGATGGTGAAAATCATCACCCTTGAGAGTTTTTTACCTCTGCGGTTAAGGAAAAGAATATCCTCATCGACCTTGTTTATTTTCAAAGTCCTGCGATACTCGCTCAGGTACAAGTTGATCTCCTTGATTGCTTTGGTGCTGATGGGCACGGTGCGTTCACGGTTGTTTTTCCCAACGATTCGTATATTCCCATTCTCAAAAAAGAGGTTGGAAATTTTCAGGTCGATCAGTTCGGTCACCCTCAATCCACAGCTGTATAATGTTTCAAGGATGGCCTTGTTGCGTTGCCCTTCAGATTTGCGCGTGTCGATTGAGTTGATGATGGCATCAATTTCTTCAACCGAAAGGATCTGTGGCAATTTACGGCCGATTTTAGGCGTTGACAATAAAGCTGTTGGATCTCTGTCCACCTTTTCCTCGATCATCAAAAACTTGTAGAACGATTTGATGCCACTGATGATCCGAGCCTGTGTCCTGGGGCTGATTCCCTTCTCGGTCACCCAGGCCATCAACTCTTTCAGATGACTCAGCTTAATGTCTTCCGGACTAACTTTGTAGCCTTTCTCTTCCAGAAAAGCAACCAGCTTTTTCAAATCCGTTTCATAGGCATGAATGGAGTTGCTGGTCAGGTTCTTCTCAAGCTTCAAATACTCTTTAAAACTTTCAATTTCTGTATCCCAATGCATAATTCAAAATTTTGTTTATGATTCCCTTTAAATATTATACAGTAAAGTTAAATAGTAGTTTTTTAATTGACAACAAGATGAACATTTATTTTTATGATAATTGCATTTTTTTTCCATACAATGGCTTTCCGATTTTTTTTTTCGCTTTAAGAGTGCTAATTTTGTGCACAGATGAAGAAACAATGATATGAATCTGTTTAAAATATGATATGAATCTGCTTATCATCAACGGTCCGAATCTTAATTTATTAGGCATAAGGGAAACAAGCATTTACGGATCGGAGAACTTTGAAGATCACCTCAAAAAACTAAGATCTTCCTACCCAGAAATCGACATCAACTATATGCAATCGAACCACGAGGGAGTGATTATCGACGCCATACACCAAAACGGGTTCTCAGTTGACGGGATCATCATTAATGCCGGCGCCTACACACACACCTCATTGGCCATAGCCGATGCAATATCGGCCATCACCTCACCAGTCATCGAAGTACATATCAGCAACATATACAAAAGGGAAGCCATCAGGCATCATTCCTTGATTGCGTCAGTTTGCAAAGGCACCATTGCCGGCTTTGGAATGGACTCCTACCGACTCGCCATAGAGGCATTAAAGCCGAAGAACAACTAAAAGATACAGATTTCTGAGGGAAAGGGGATCTGAACTGAAAAACAGTAAGTGTAAATTTAAGAAAACAAGAAGAATGAAGAAGTTAACAAAAATCGTTGCTACAGTTTCAGATTTGAATTGCGATGAGGAGTTTATCAAAACTTTGTACAAAGCAGGGATGAACGTTGTACGGTGTAATACCGCACACATGGATTTTGAAGGTATTTCGCGCATTATCAAAAACACGAGAGCTGTTTCTGAAAAAATCGCCACCCTTGTTGACACCAAAGGCCCCGAAATCAGAACCACCAAATGTGAGAGCCCACTTGAACTGGTTGCCGGAAACAAAATCATTTTCAAAGGTGACCCATCAACGTTCTCCACAACAGATTGCATTTGTGTATCATACGAAGGTTTTGTAAGCGACCTTTCAATTGGTAACCAGATTTTGATCGACGATGGTGAGATTTCCATGATTGTTTTGGAAAAACATGCCGACCATTTGGTTTGCCAAGTTGAAAACAGCGGTGTAGTAGGAAGTCGCAAGAGTGTTAACGTACCAGGCGTACGCATCAACCTTCCCTCATTGACTGAAAAAGACCGTGGCTTCATCATGTGGGCCATTGAAAATGACCTGGACTTTATCGCCCACTCATTTGTCCGCAACAGACAAGATGTAATTGAAATCCAAGAGATTTTGGATGCCCACAACAGCCCTATCAAGATCATTGCTAAAATAGAGAACCAAGAAGGTGTTGAAAACCTGGATGAAATTTTGGAAGTGGTTTACGGTGTGATGATCGCCCGTGGTGACCTGGGTATTGAAGTACCACAGGAAAAAATACCATTGATTCAGCGCACCATGATCCGCAAGTGTGTTGAAGCTAAAAAACCTGTGATTGTTGCAACACAGATGTTGCACACCATGATCAAAAATCCTCGTCCAACACGTGCAGAGGTGACAGACGTGGCCAATGCCATCTATTACAGAACCGATGCCATCATGTTGAGTGGTGAAACAGCCAATGGAAAATATCCTAAAGAAGCTGTTCAAACCATGACCAAAATTGCCAAAGAAGTTGAAGCAGCCAAAGACAGCCGCAACGACATCCCGGTTCCTTTTGTAAAAGAAGACATCACTGCTTACTTGGCCGAAACCGCCGTAAAAGCATCAAGGGAACTGCCCATCAAAGCAGTGTTGACCGATAGCTTCACTGGAAAAACTGCCCGTTATTTGGCAGCCTTCCGTGGCAATGTACCTGTATACTCACTTAGCTACTCAGCCCGTGTAGGTCGCGAATTGGCACTTTCGTATGGTGTATTCCCAAAAATGATGGAAGATGGCAAAACCAAATCTGAAATCATCAAGAAAACCATCGAAAAATTACTTCGCAAAGGTGATGTTGCCGGAACCGATTTGATCGCCTACATTGGTGGCAGCTTCGGTATTGGCGGTGGAACAACTTTCTTGGAAATTGTCACCATCGACAACCTTTTGAAGAAAATTGACAGCTACATCAACTGATCATTACATCTATAAAACATAAGGGGGCATTCATCAATGCCCCCTTTTCTTTTTCATAACCTTTACAGAACTAAAAGGATCATATTGGCTTTTCAAAACCATTTAACCAATCCCTATTGATCGGCAATTGCAAAAAACGCTAAGAATCACAATATGGACTCTGAAGCATCCTTTTTTTTCGTTCTTACAAACCACTGAAGGTCAATAAAATCAACAGAAACAATTTCCTTTGATAAAAAATATTATCAATATTTTTTCATGCAGGTATTGCAGATAATAAAATTAGCGCTATCTTTGCAACGTCTTAAAACAACAGGGGGTAACAAGAAGGTAAAATCTTCAACACTCTACAAAACAAGAGATTAGAAAGCAAAATAATGTTTTTGCAATGCATGAAAACTTATAGGTTTTAAGGTGAAAAAAATGGTGTGTTAGTTCAGTTGGTTAGAATATCCCGTTTCGGGAGGGTCGCAAGATCTACGCCAATTGAAATACAAAAGAATAAAATGGTGTGGTAGTTCAGTTGGTTAGAATACCTGCCTGTCACGCAGGGGGTCGCGAGTTCGAGTCTCGTCCATACCGCCATTAAAATTGGGTTTTTCAAACGTAAAAGACCTAAAAAATCAAAACAGTACTAATTTAATGTGTCGTTCAGTTGGTTAGTATATCCGATTTCGGGAGGGTAGTATGTCATTCGCCAATTGTACTGTAATAGAATAAATTGTTGCGGCAGTTCTGTTGGTTAGAATAACTCACTGTCAAGCA
>JAGPIS010000169.1 GCA_018054835.1 Breznakibacter sp.
GACGTGTGGTGTTGTTTTCTTTTGTAGCGACCTGTTGTTGTGTTTGGTATTATCATGCCAATGACGATGGGTGGTTGGTATGAATAAGATGTTATTGATAAGCTTTAAAACAGATGAGAAAAATATTTTGCCTGCTCTCTTTTATTTTGATATTTTCTATTGAATCAATTTTTGGATTGCCAGTTGGCATGAAAATGGTAAAGGGTACTGTAAAAAGTGACCGTGAAACCATCCCTTTTGCCACCGTTGTGGTGAAAGGCACCACCATGGGTGCTGTTTCCGATGAGTCGGGTTCTTTCGAGCTGATGCTCGCCAACGATAAAACCATTACCCTAGTGGCCAGTGCGGTGGGTTACAAGCCCGTTGAAATGAAGTTTGACCATGGGAAGGTGCCTGAAAGTTTGATGTTTAATCTCGAAAGCGATGTGCTCGGTCTCGAGGAGGTGGTGGTGAGTGTTGACCGCAGTAGCCAACGTCGTAGCGATGCTGCCTTGTTTGTCAATACACTCTCCCCAAAAGGGTTTGAATCGTGCCAGGCAGTTACCCTGAATGAAGGCATCAGCTTTACCCCAGGCTTGCGGGTGGAGATGAACTGCCAAAATTGTGGTTTGAGCCAGGTGCGCATGAACGGTTTGGGCGGGAGCTATTCGCAGATCCTCATCAACGGGCGCCCCTTGTTCAATGGGCTTGCTGCCGTTTATGGCCTTGAGGTGATTCCTGCCTCTATCGTTGAACGAGTTGAGGTGGTGCGCGGTGGCGGGTCTTCCCTCTATGGCAGCAATGCCATCGCAGGTACCATCAATATGATACTGAAAGAACCACTGAACAACAGTGCCGGCCTGGGCTATAACTTCGGATTGAACGGCGTAGGCTTAAAAAATAGTGGTGGCACTGCTGGCGACCACATGCTCAATTTCAACGTGGCCATGGTGAAGCCCGACTATAAAAGTGGTTTTACCCTCTATGGTAACTACCGCGACCGCACCCCTTTTGATGCCAATGACGATGGCTTTTCGGAAGTTACCAAGATTAAAAATATCACGGTGGGGGGACGCCTCACCCATAAAACAGGATACCGCAGCAAGTTGGCCGTCGATTTTTTGAATGTGAACGAGCAACGGCGTGGCGGTAACCGTTTCGACTATCCCGAGCATGAAGCCGATATTGCTGAGTCCATTCGCCAAAACATCTCCACCGCCATGGTTTCGTATGACCAGTTTTACCGCGAGAATGATGTGATGACCCTTTATGGATCCACTCAGTTGGTGACGCGTGATTCCTACTATGGTGCAGGGCGGTCGTTGGCCGACTATGGTTTTACCCGCGACATCACCTACAACTTTGGCGGCCAATACAAGTTCGACTTTAGTACGGCCAATCTTCTGGTGGGATTGGAGAATACAGGCGGCAAATTGACGGATAAGAAATTGGGGTATGCCGACTGGAAAAATGCCAAACCAAATGAAGATGGCGTTTTGGAGGCTCCCCATGTTGACAACACCATTGTGGCCAATCAGTTCTCCAATATTACTGGTGTTTTTGCACAGGTTGAAAAAAACTGGAACCGATTTAAACTGTCGGCCGGACTTCGGTACGACCATTATTTGATCCGCGATTTGGAAAAGAATGCTGATGATGTGCAAGGCGATGTGTTGAGCCCCCGCATAGGGGTTATGTACCGACTGTTGGAGGGTATTCAGCTGAGGGCTAATGTATCGCGTGGTTACCGCGCACCGCAGGTGTTCGACGAGGATTTGCACATTGAATCTTCAAAGGCGCGCAAGATCATCCATAAGAACGATGAAAACCTCAAAGCCGAAACCAGCACCAGTTATATGATTTCGTTCGATGCCAAGAAGCAACTGGGAAGTGTGTATGCCTCTTTGTTGGTTGAGGGTTTTTATACCCGCCTGAACAATCCGTTTTCAAACGAATATGGGGAGCCCAATGAAGATAATGAAGTTATTTACACCCGTGTGAATGCGGTTTCGGGCGCCGAGGTGAAAGGTGTGAACTTGGAACTTAATCTGAAACCCAATCAGCAGCTCTCGTTTTCATCAGGCTTCACTTTGCAGAACAGCTTTTTTGATGATCCGCAGGAGTTAGACGAACGTAGGTTTTTACGTACACCCGATTATTATGGCTTTGCCATGGTGGACTGGGACTTTTGGAAAGGTTTCTGCCTTTCGTCCAACCTGACTTATACTGGCCAGATGCTGGTGCCCTACTTTGGCCCCTTGTTGGCTGAACCAGAGAAGGGAACCATTGTGCATACCGACGATTTCTACGATTTAGGTGTGAAACTCCGCTACGATTTTGCCTTGGGAAGTACTAAGATTAGTGTTAGTGGCGGCATGAAAAATGTGTTGAATGCCTATCAAAAGGATTTCGACAAGGGCGAATACCGCGATCCGGCCTATATTTATGGGCCAGGGTTGCCTCGTTCGGTCTTCGCCGGCGTCACCATCGACTTGTGAGAAAATATCAGCTGTGAAAATAAAAGCCAGTCGGAATGGAGCACCGATTGGCTTTTTCTTTATCTTGTGGTGATGAATAATATTTTCAGGATGCGTTATTGCGCTGTATTTCTTTTGATTGCTCTTGGTGGATCCCTCCTTTTTGGACAAGGCAGCCCCAAGTCAAACCATACTCTTTTACCCGACACCCTTCAGCAAAGGGTTTTAGGTGCTTTCGATGGATCAGGGCATGTCTCCGACTCATTGAAACTGCATTATGCCATGGCTTATGGTTCTTTTCTTGATGATAATAAGCTCTGTTTTTCGCTTGAGGGCAATAGGGATTCCTGTATTGCTTTTAATGCCGATTCCCTTTTTCAAGGCTATCTTTCAACCCATCAGAATAATTATTGGGCTCACAAGTTGTATGGTGATTTTCTGTTCCGGATATTTGAGATGAATCGTTTTTCCAGAAAAGAAGATTATTTTGATGTGGCAAGGCGAATGAACCACCACTACTCGTTGGCCTGGCAAAATGGGGTGCTTGATGCGCATTCGCTTTATGGGTTGGGGTATTACAGTTCGTTGCAGGAGCGCTATTCCGAAGCGGCTCAATGGTACTTGAAGTCATTGGATCTCGACAGCACCAATGCATTGGTAAATTACAGCCTCGGGGTGAGTTACCTATTGGGTAAGAATAGTTTGGCAGCCCAGCCCTATGCACTGGCAGCCGTCAATTTGTATGTTGATTCGCTCCAGCGTAGTGATGCCGCCCGCATTGCAGGGATCACCCTTTATGAAAATGGCCGCTTTGAGGAGGCTTACCAATATTTTGCCCTTGCCGACTCTCTCTCCCCCGGTTATTTGTTGAACCAGACCTTTTTGTTGCGTTCCTTGTTGCAGCAGGGAAAGGATGAGGAAACCATTAGGATGGCCAATCAGATATTCAAGGCTTCACCCCACAAACCCGATGTGGCAGATCGGATTTATGAACTTTTCAGAATTCATCGCCAAAAAGAGCTCTATTTAACGCATATTCAGGAGATGGTTGATTTGCATGAGGGTGATGATGAGGCCTTGGGTAATTTGAAATTTCACCAAGGCAAGATACTCTATATTTCAGGGCAAAAACGAAAAGCCTTGAGGGTCTTAAGCCAGGCAAAGGCTCATTTCAAAAAAGTTTTGCCGCCTAACCATCAGGTGTTTGAAGCACTCGAGGATATGCCTGATTAATGAAGTTAACGCCAAGTGCCATTTGGTTTTCCTGTTTTCTATTTTTTGCAGCAAATTGTTTTCCAATTGTTTTTAGGAGTTTGGTAATTTTCTTAGCTTTGCGCGAAATTCTTTAATTTCACTAAAAAGCATATCTCATGTCATTTACTACTGACAAAATTGTTTCGGATGGCCTTACATTCGACGACGTGCTTCTGATTCCTGCTTATTCTGAAGTATTACCACGCGATGTGGATTTATCCTCCTTCTTCTCGCGCAATATTAAAGTGAACACACCAATCGTTTCTGCCGCCATGGATACGGTGACAGAAGCCCGCTTGGCCATCGCCATAGCCCGTGAAGGAGGTATTGGGGTGATTCATAAGAATATGACCATCGAGGAGCAAGCCAAACAGGTGGAGATTGTTAAACGTGCTGAAAATGGTATGATCTACGATCCCATTACCATCCGCAAGGGAAAAACGGTGGGGGACGCCTTGAGCTTGATGCGCGAGTATAAGATTGGCGGCATACCTGTAGTGGATGAATATGGATATTTGGTTGGTATTGTCACCAACCGTGACCTCCGTTTCGAGCAGAATTTGAGCCGCTTGATCGACGAGGTGATGACCAGCGACAAACTGGTGTCAACCGACCAGACGACCAA
>JAGPIS010000032.1 GCA_018054835.1 Breznakibacter sp.
GAGGCGGAAAAAAAAATGGTCAAAAAAATCCAATATTTTCATTTATCGTTGAACTAACCAATTACTCAATACAATTCTAAAATAACGATAAAACAGTAGAAGTTGTTTTAAACTAAAACTATTTCGAAACAAACTGATGTCTAGGTACTTTTTCAGAAAAAAATTCTGCAAAACAAATAAGGTCGAATAGCCGATTGTTGTGGCTATTATTGCGCCATAATTACCAAATTTCGGGATCAATACAATTCCAGACAGCATAAGCACCAATGCGCCCATCCCATTGGAGATCGTATTGACATAATGCTTGCGAGTGCCAGAGAAATAGTTGAAAATCAAAAGGCTTTGACCATAAATCAAAGAACTTGGCAATAACGATAAAATCAAGTGTTTCAATTGAAAAAATTCACTCCCAAATACGAATGCGTATAAGGAACCGGGAATAGCTGCAAGAGCAAAGAAACAAACCAATAATACAAAAACATTGATCGTCAAAGCCCTCTGCAACACCTTGCGATGGGCTTTGGGTTGCTTTTGATTAATGAAACGCGAAAAAATAACAAACCCGATACTACGCGACACAATCCAAACGGCTTCAGTAATAGAGACGGAATTTGCATATACGCCAATTGCAGAATCGCCATAGCTTATCCCGATCAAGTAAAAACACCCACGATAGCTAATCAATTGAATGACAACAGCTAATTGGTTGTGAAAACCGTATTGAAACATATATCGGCAAGAACGAACAAAACGTCGGCCAAAAAAATGAAATAAAAATAAAGCTCGAAAATTAAAAATCAGAAAACTCAAAAGGAAAACGATCCCATAGGCAACATACAACGAACTTAAATACGTTTCAAAAGTTATAGATCCATAAGCCCAGAGTCTGACAAAAACATATGCCACGGTGATAACAGGAACCAGCAACTGCAATAAATTATATAGATGGGTTCTTTCGGCAGCAATACAGATGGACATATTTGATGCGGTCAAAGAGACCAGCAATCCAACCATAAGAATATGCCAGATATTAGGCACCCATTGAAAATAAAGAACAATTACGCACGAAGCTAAAACAAAAACCAGGAGTGCCCACAAGTATGATATCCAAAGATAATCATACCGCCGCGTTTTAGCATGCAGGATTGAAATAGATTCACTTCCTAGGATACCAAGCACATGAACCACAAAGGTAACATTAGCAAGGAAAAGGGCTTGCATCCCCCTCCCTTCGGCACCCAAATAATTAGAAACCAATACAGCTATAAAAAGCCCGAGTATGGCAGTCAGAAAACGAGAAAAAAAAGTTAAGATAATTCGATTGATCATCCCTGCAAATCATTTAATGTATTCAAGCTAATATTAGGGCTACGAAAAACATCATCTTAAAAATGTTTTGAGTCGATTGACAACCCTCATTTTTTGCACTCTCTTAAGACAAAAGCTCCATCGATTGATTAGGTAGTTATAATAAGGAGTTGGGGTGGCACCAAAACCCCTGTTAAATTCAGCAATAGAGGGGATATCTGAACCAAAAAAATCGAGGTATCCTTCATAGCCTTGATGTTCCCGGATAAAGGCATCAACAATTGCAAACCCCGAACGATGGTTCAACCCAAGCGTAGTACTTGAAAGCATAAAGAAAACAATCCTCTGATTGCCCAAAACAAAAACACCTCCTCCTTGAACCTCCCCTTTAGAATCAAAAACATAATAAATACGAACAACGTCTCGACTCACGCCTTCCTGAAGAAAGCTTTTGCGCTGGTTGAATTGCCCCTTCGAAAGGAATAACTGATAAGTTTCCTTTCCCTGTAACGACCTTAATCCCAGCATGGCGTCCACATCCAATGAACGGACAACCGAAAAGCCGGTTTCATGAAAATGGCGGAGATTCCGTTTATGCCGCCGGGAATAATTCGAATACAAAACACGATATGGTTGATTGATGTGCAATAGGTAAGTGGTGCGATTCTTGATAAGCAGTTCAGAAGAAAATCCTGAATTTACCATGGGAAACGATAACAAGAAAAAGCGAAGAGTTTCCAGATATTGTTCCTGTAGTAAAAGGCTTAACACTTCGGATGGATTTATATCCGCAGAACAAAAGATTCCAAAATATTGAACATCTGGAGGAAGTTGAGCAGTACGAAAAAAAAATTTACGCCCAATGGGTATCGGAATCACAGCCTTGTATCCATCTACCACAAAGCCCATCCAGCGACCACACAGTAAATCAAGCGCCCATTTATAGGCCAAGGGATTCTCAAACACAGATCCACGAATGCAATCATCCCACTTCTGGACATCGATCTGGTCAGAACCTATAAGATTTATATCTCTCAAAATATTTTCTAAGTTTAGAATCAAACTCTACATAAAACGCATCATACCCTTCCTATATTGTACGCCATGCAAACAAAAAGGCTTGGACGCTTCGGAGAGAGAAAAGGGGCGGCATGGAAAGTTAATCACCAGATTGGATTCGGCATTGATCCGCACCACATGCCGTAGAATATAATAAAGACCGCTGCTGCCACAATCGTCGCGACGGCAACAGGTATCCACGACCACGAGCCGGTTGTCCGATTTAAGCAGGATCAACATGGCCACCGGCATATTCACACCATCGAAGGCTACATAAATACCCACGCTTTTAAAACGTAAGGCATAACTGATCAGCCGCTTCAAATAAAGCTCCTCCAACGTATTCTTCTGCCCCACAGCACCCTTGAATGCGAGATAGTCACCAATATTTTGAGTCCTGACGATAGAGAGTTGCCCCTCCCATTTCGCATAATGATCCTGGAGGAAAAGTGATGCAAAACGTTGATCAACGGAGTCGTAACCCATAATCAGATCGAGAGAAACCATATGGGGAATTTTCTTGGGAGAAAGGGCGAACTGCGGGAAGCCATTAAATGGGAGCAAACAAAGCTTAACTTGCCCATAAGGGATGGCTTCAAAGAATTGATGGATTTTATCCAATGATGGTTTTACCCGTGAATAGATACTGACATAGGGGAGAAAAAAGGGATTGGCAACAATTCTAACGCCCCCAATTTTATGCATTGGAAGCGGCATCACCATCTCATAATCACCCACCACCAATCCTTCCCACTCCCAACAGACCGAATCGAGATACCAAGAATAGCCATACACAGAGCCATTGAAGGCATGCCTGATGCATTCATCCCAACCGGCCCGGTTTATTTCAAAGCTACGCAACCAGATAACAGACATAAGAAGTGGTTTAAATTAATCCCTCATCGGCAAAACTATAATAACCCTGGGAGGATATGATCAGATGGTCAAGGACGGGGATGTCAACCAAGGTACCAGCATCTTTCAGCTTTCGTGTGATCTGCACATCATTGTCGCTAGGATCGAGATTTCCCGAAGGATGGTTGTGGGCCAATATGATGGAGCTGGCCAGGTTTTCGATGGCGGACTTCATGATGATGCGCACATCGATCACCGTGCCGGAAACACCGCCCTGACTAACTTTATAGGGAATGATGATTTTATTGGCCCGGTTCAGGAAAAGAGTCCAGAACTCCTCGTGGGGGAGATCGCCAATCAAGGGGTGCATCACTTCAAAAACATCGCGGCTCCCGTTTATCTTGGGGCGCTCCAAGGCATCACTCAGCTTCCGGCGGCGCCCAAGCTCCAATGCGGCCACAATGGTGATGGCTCGTGCCTCGCCAATGCCATGATATTTGCTTTTCAAGGCTGCCACCGACGATTTTCCCAATTCGTGCAAACTATTGTTGTGGTCGGAAAGGATCATTTTGCCAAGATCGACCGCAGAAGCTTTTTCGGTACCCGAACCAATCAAGATGGAGAGGAGTTCGGCATCGGTAAGAGAAGACAAACCTTTTTGGAGCATTTTCTCCCTAGGCCGGTCTTCCAATGCCCAGGCCTTGATGCCCAAACGACGATATTCACCCATAAACTTTTTAAAACAAGTTAGTGAACATCTTGCAGAAAGTAAAGAAAACAAAAAAAGTACTTCCTTTGCAGAAGTACTCAGTAGTCCCTAGGGGAATCGAACCCCTGTTTCAAGAATGAAAATCTTGCGTCCTAACCCCTAGACGAAGGGACCATAAAATGCCGTTCTAATTAAGCAAGTTTGTTAACCAAACGAGCCAATTTAGACTTTAAGTTCGCAGCTTTATTCTTATGAATAATGCTTTTCTTAGCAAGTTTGTCCAACATTGAAGCTACTTTAGGCAATAAATCCTGAGCAGCAGCTTTGTCTGTTGTGTGACGAAGATCTTTTACAGCATTACGTGCACTTTTGGCATAGTATCTGTTGTGAGCTCTTCTCTTCTCAATTTGCCGAATCCTTTTCTTTGAAGACTGATGATTTGCCATCTCTCTATCCTAATTTTTTTTAAAAATCATACCTTTGTAGTCCCTAGGGGAATCGAACCCCTGTTTCAAGAATGAAAATCTTGCGTCCTAACCCCTAGACGAAGGGACCTTGTCATTTGAGCGTCTGTTTCGTTTTCAAATGCGGATGCAAAGATAGAGACAATTCTTTTTTCTCCAAATTTTAGACACAAAAAAAACGACCTAAAAACAACGTTTTATCACAAACCACTCATTTCTAGGCTAATAATTTTCATGGCTGAAAATCATTTTTGCGCCGCCAAAAAAATTTGGTCATAAAAAATATAATAACGTACTTTGCACCAGAGAAAAGTGGATGGATTTGCCGATTGCAACCACTATAAAAAAATGCTAAAATGCATTCTTTATAATAGTACCTTCATCTTCCCTCAAACAGTTTTTATTACACAGAGAGCTTAAAATGCGATCTTAACTAAAACATTTGATTGACATGGGATATTTTTTCACCTCAGAGTCTGTATCTGAAGGACACCCCGACAAAGTAGCCGACCAAATTTCAGACGCCGTGCTGGACGAACTTTTGAAACAGGATTGTGAATCGAAGGTAGCCTGCGAAACCTTGGTGACCACCGGATTGGTTGTGATCAGCGGGGAGATCAAAACGCAGGGGTATGTGCCGGTACAAAAAATAGCCAGGCGCGTGATTGAACGCATTGGCTATACCGAAGCGGCCTACATGTTCGACTCCGGGTCGTGTGGGGTCATATCGACACTACATGAACAATCGGAAGACATCAACCGAGGCGTTGAACGTGCTGATGAAGAAGAGCAGGGAGCCGGCGACCAAGGGATGATGTTTGGTTATGCTTGCCGCGACACGGAAGACCTTATGCCACTGCCCCTTTACCTCTCCCACCTCCTATTGAAGGAGCTGGCAGCCATTAGAAGGGAAAAACTTGAGATGACCTATCTGCGCCCAGATGCAAAAAGCCAAGTAACCATCGAATACGACGACAACAACACACCTGTGCGGATCCACACCATCGTGGTTTCCACCCAGCACGATGAGTTTGCCGGCGAACAAGAGATGCAGTCCGTTATCAAAGCCGACGTGCAGAACATACTGATCAAACGCGTGAAAGCGCTTCTACCCGAAGCCCAACAATACCTGTTCGACGACCAATACATCCTCCATGTGAACCCCACCGGCAAATTTGTCATTGGAGGACCGCATGGCGACACGGGATTGACCGGCCGCAAGATTATCGTTGATACTTATGGCGGAAAAGGTGCCCATGGCGGTGGTGCTTTTTCGGGCAAAGATGCTTCAAAGGTTGACCGCTCGGCGGCTTATGCGGCTCGCCACGTGGCTAAAAACATGGTGGCTGCTGGCGTGGCCGATGAAGTGCTGGTGCAGGTGGCCTATGCCATTGGCGTGGCCAAACCGGTTGGCCTGTATGTGAACACTTATGGCACTGCTAAAGTCAATATGCCCGATGGCGATATCGCCAAGAAAATCGAGAAGCTTTTCGATCTTCGCCCCAGCGCCATCATCAAACGCTTTGGCCTGAAAAACCCGATATTCGAGGTAACGGCTGCTTATGGCCATGTGGGTCGCAAACCTTATACCGACAAAGTGCAGGTGATGGAAAACGGCAAGGAGATCACCAAAGAGGTGGAATTCTTCGCTTGGGAAAAACTGGACTTCATCGACAAGATCAAAGAAGAATTCAACCTGTAACAGGAAATTCTTATCGCATACTTCAAGCCCGGGCAAAATCGCCCGGGCTTTTTCATTTCAATCCAACCATATCAACCGAACGCACTCTAAAACAAACGGATAATCAAAAAACAACGGGTCAGAAATTGGATTTTATTACTTTAGCAGCAACAAACCCATCCAACCCGTTCATGACAAAAACGATCATACGCATCACCCTAACCCTATTTGCTTGGTTCGCAATTGTGATCCTTCAAACAGCAGCGGCCCAGGAAACGCCCTACCACATAGATCATGAGTCGGTTTACGATTTCATCGACGAACTGGCCAACCAACAGCTTATTGAAATCAATTCGGCCGTAAAACCTTATTCAAGGCGCCAAATCGCCAACTGGCTACTCTCCGCGCAGACAAGCACACAACTCTCCCGGCGTCAAAAGAAAGAAGTGGATTTTTACCTGAAGGAGTTCAACCGCGAGATCACCCCCAACAACAGGGAAGGCAAACGTTTCGACCTTTTTTATTACAACGACTCACTTTTCAGAATCACGGCCAACATCATTGCCGGCATCGAGGCACGCCAATACGAAGAGTTGGTACACCACCGATGGAACGGTGGCGAGGTGTATGGTGCCATAGGGAAGCACATCGCTTTTTACGGTAGTTTGCGTGACAACCACGAGAACAAACAGCTAACCGGCAAGCAAGCATTGACGCAACAAAGGGGGGCTGTTTACAAAGGTTACTACAAAAAAAGCGACTACAGCGAAGCGCGTGGAGGCGTCACCTACAGTTGGGATTGGGGTTCGGTGGGCCTCCACAAAGACCATTTCGCCTGGGGCAACAACTACCATGGCGCCAACATACTATCGGCCCACCAACCTTCCACCACCTTCATCTCACTGAAAGCCAAGCCAACCCGTTGGCTCGAATACAACTACATCCATTCTTGGCTCGTGAGCGAAGTGGTGGATTCGACCAGAAGTTATGGGTCGGGCTACGAAGGGCGCCGCGAAGTGTATGTGGACAAGTATTTGGCCGCCGCCCTATTCACCATCACACCGATGAAGAACCTCAACTTCTCCATCGGCAACTCCATCATCTATGCCGATACGAAATTCAACCCATCGTACCTGATCCCGTTCCTATTCTACAAATCGGTGGATCACACTTATAATGGCTCGTACAACAACATCGGCCACAACTCGCAAATGTTTTTCGACATCAGCAGCCGCCAAATCAAAAACCTGCATCTTTACACCTCCGTTTTTATCGACGAGATCTACATCGGGCAGATGTTCAACAAAGAGAAACAATCCAACTTCCTAAGTTACAAAATCGGATCGCGGCTGGGGAACCTACTTCCCAACACCAGCCTCACGGTAGAGTACACCCACAACAACCCTCTAGCCTACACCCACATATACCCTTCCACCAGCTTCGCGAGCAATGGTTACGGCATGGGGCACTACCTGAGGGACAATGCGGAGGAGCTCTACCTAGCCATCCGTTGCAAACCATTAAGGGGCTTGGATTTGCAACTATCCTACACCCATGCCCGAAAAGGTGAAGAGTATCAAAAAGTGATCGATTCGGAAGATTTTTCGGGGCACCCCGAGATCAACACCGAGGAACCCCGCTGGGGATTACCTTTTATAAAAGAAACATTATGGCAAAAAAGAGCGGTTAAACTCTCCATCCGTTACCAGATAATAAACGACCTGTTTATCTTTGCCCAGACGGAACATCAAGATATCTCGGGGTCACGGGCAGCCGATTTTTCGCTGCCACATGAATTGACTGGTAACAAATCTTTTTGGTTTGGATTTAACTTCGGATTCTAATAATTTTATTAAATTGAATCCATAAAAGGAAAAAACAGGAATGGACAAAATAGAGATGGTTGATTTGACAACCCAATACGCACGACTGAAAGATCGAATTGACCCGGCAGTTTTCAGGGTCATTGGGTCGGGTTGTTACATCAATGGTGCAGAAGTGTTGGCATTCGAGGAGCAACTAGCCAGCTACCTAGGGGTGAAACACGTTGTGGCATGTGCCAATGGAACGGATGCCCTGACGGCAGCCCTCATGAGCCTCAACCTGCAGCCGGGTGATGAAGTGATCACTTCGGCCTTCTCATTTATTGCCACGGCAGAAGCCATGGCGTTGTTAAAACTCAAACCAGTATTTGCCGACATCCATCCCCGCACCTTCAACATTGACCCCCAATCCATCAGGGAAAAGCTCACGTCAAAGACCAAGGCCATCGTGCCGGTTCACCTTTTCGGCCAGGCTTGCCCGATGGATGAAATCATGACGATTGCCAAGGCGCACAACCTATATGTGATTGAGGACAATGCCCAAAGTCTGGGCTCAACCTACCACAACGGCCAGAAAACGGGCACCATTGGGCACATTGGCTGCACCTCTTTTTTCCCGTCGAAAAACCTGGGTTGCATGGGCGATGGCGGCGCCATTTTCACCAACGACGAATCATTGGCCAAGCGCCTCCGGAGAATCGTCCACCACGGGTCGGACAGGAAATACCACCATGCCGAAATAGGCATGAATTCGCGCCTAGACACACTACAGGCTGCCATTCTGTTGGTGAAACTGGCCGAGTTGGATGATTTCAATGCCCGCCGACAAAGGGCTGCCGCATATTACACGGAAACCTTGAAAGGGATCGACCATCTGTTGACACCTGAAGTCTCTGGCCATTCCGACCATATATTCCACCAGTACACCATACGGGTGAAAGGGGGGCTGCGCGATAGCTTGCAACAATATCTGAAGCAAAATGGCGTTCCTTCTATGATCTATTACCCGGTACCACTGCACCACCAAGAAGTGTTCAAAGCATTGACAAGCCGAGAGGAAGAATTGCCTGAGAGTGAGCTTGCTGCCAACGAGGTGCTGTCGTTGCCCATGCATACTGAACTAACCATTGAACAATTGGAGCACATCGCACAAACCATCAAACAATTTTTTGCAACAATATGAATCATCCATTGGTCAACATACATCCCAGTGCGGTAGTTGATGAACCGTGCACCATTGGCGAAGGCACCAACATTTGGCATTTCTGCCATGTGATGGCCGGCAGCATCATTGGCCGAAACTGCAACCTGGGGCAGAATGTGGTGGTATCGCCAGGCGTGGTGCTGGGCAACCAGGTGAAGGTGCAGAACAACGTGTCGCTCTACACCGGCGTGGTGTGTGAGGACAATGTATTTATTGGCCCATCAGCGGTTTTCACCAACGTGTTCAACCCTCGCAGCGCCATCAGCCGAAAAGACCAATACAAGCCCACCACCATCCGCGAAGGAGCCACCATTGGTGCCAACGCCACCATCGTGTGCGGCATTGAAATTGGAAACCACGCCTTTATTGGTGCCGGTTCGGTTGTCACAAGAAACGTGAAGCCGTACGCCTTGGTAATGGGCAACCCCGCCAGACAAACCGGATGGATGAGCGAGCATGGCCATAAATTGGCGTTCAACCCCGAAGGGGTAGCTTGCTGTCCCGAAAGCAACCAATATTACCGCCTGCAAAACGGCGAAGTCAAAAAGCTTGAAGAATGAACCTAAACGAACCCATAAAATTTGCCATCGCCGGCATGGGGATGATTGGCAAACGACATGCCGCCATGATTGAAGCCAATCCGGCATCGATCCTATCGGCTGTGTGCGACATCAAACCACCCCAGGAGACCGGCTTTAATGGCAATGCCACCTACCACGGCAGCCTGGCGGAGTTGTTGGAAAAACACCCCGAAGTGGATGTGGTGAACATATGCACACCCAATGGTTTGCATGCCGCCATGGCCATTGAAGCCCTGGAAGCCCGCAAACATGTGGTGATTGAAAAACCAATGGCACTCAGCAAGGCCGATGCCGAGAAGATCATTTTCAAGGCTCTGCAAATGAGCCGGCAGGCCTTTGTGGTGATGCAGAACCGTTACAGCCCCCCGGCCGTCTGGTTGAAGGAGGTGATCCACGAGAACCGTTTGGGCGAGATATACATGGTGCAGGTAAATTGCTACTGGAACCGCGACAATCGGTATTACAATGGGAAAAACTGGCATGGCACGGCCGACTTGGATGGCGGTACCCTCTTCACCCAGTTTTCGCATTTTATCGACATGCTCTATTGGCTGTTGGGCGACATCACCAACATCAGAGCCACCTTCAGGGACTTCAACCACCAGGCGTTGACGCAATTTGAAGATTCGGGCTGCGTGACCTTCGACCTGGTGAATGGCGGCATGGGCACCCTCAACTACAGCACATCGGTTTGGGACTGCAACATGGAAAGCTCCATCACCATCATTGGCAGCGAGGGTACCATCAAAGTAGCAGGACAATATATGAACGAAGTGGTTTATTGCCACATCAAGGATTATGAAATGCCTCAATTGGCGCCATCCAATCCGCCCAACGATTATGGCGGTTACAAGGGATCGGCAGCCAACCACCACCACATCATCGACAATGTGGTGAAGACCCTGCGTGGAACAGACACCATTGGCACCAATGCCCTCGAAGGGCTCAAGGTGGTTGAAATAATTGAAAGGATATATGCACTCAAATAGTTTTCACGATTTATTAGACCATTAGAACACGAGACTATGTTAAAAGATTTATTGAACAAAAAAACAAAACTATCGGTTATCGGCCTGGGGTATGTGGGCCTGCCGATTGCGCTTGAGTTTGCCCGCAAAATGTCGGTCGTTGGATTCGACATTCGCCAGGATCGGGTTGACCTGATGAAAAACAAAATTGACCCCAGCAACGAGTTGGAGTCATCCGATTTTGATGGCTGCGACATTGAATTCACTGCCAGTCTGGAAGACCTAAGGCAAGCCACCTTCCACATTGTGGCTGTCCCCACCCCCATCAACAAACACAACCTGCCCGATTTGACCCCGTTGTTGGCAGCATCACACACCGTGGGCAAGGCATTGAAAAAGGGCGATTACGTGGTGTTCGAAAGCACCGTCTATCCCGGGTGTACCGAGGAGGATTGCATTCCCATCCTGGAGAAGGAGTCTGGCCTGCGGTTCAACATAGATTTCAAAGTGGGCTATAGTCCCGAGCGGATCAACCCTGGCGACAAGGAACACACCCTGACGAAGATCCTCAAGGTTGTTTCGGGAAGCGACCAAGAGTCACTCGAAGTCATTGCCGATGTTTATGCCTCCATCATAACTGCCGGCATTCACAAGGCAAGTTGCATCAAAGTGGCCGAGGCGGCCAAAATCATCGAAAACACCCAACGCGACGTCAACATTGCCCTGATGAACGAACTATCGTTGATATTCAACCGAATGGGCATCAACACCTACGAAGTATTGGAGGCGGCGGGAACCAAATGGAACTTCCTGAAATTCTTCCCAGGCTTGGTGGGCGGGCACTGTATTGGCGTGGATCCCTACTACCTCACCTACAAGGCAAACGAGTTGGGCTACCACTCAAAGATCATCACCGGTGGCCGTTTCATCAACGACAGCATGGGTGCCTACATCGCCAAAACCACGGTGAAGAAGTTGATTGCTTCCAACACCAAGATCAACGGTTGCCGCGTTTTGATTATGGGTGCCACCTTCAAGGAGAATGTTTCGGACATCCGCAACTCCAAAATTGCCGATGTGCACAAAGAGCTGCGCTCCTTCAGCGTGAATGTGGAAGTGATTGACCCTCATGCCGACTCCGACGAATTGAAACATGAATATGGCTACGGGCTGGTGGCTGAACCTACCGGAAAATACGACGCCGTGATTGTGGGCGTCAACCACAAGGCCTATTGCAACCTGCCCGAAAGCTATTTCCAATCCATCATGCAACCCAATGGTTTGTTGGTGGATGTGAAAGGCATCTACCGCGGCAAGATTGAAAAATTGCAGTATTGGAGTTTGTAAATCCACCAAACGGACATAAAAAAAGCCCTCTCAAAAATGGAGGGCTTTTTTATATCTAAGGTTTTATACCAGCTGTTTGAAGAGCGACTTCATACTTACCTTGGTTGAGATGATCTGCTGCAAGTCGGCAATGGCTACTCGCTCCTGCTCCATGGTGTCGCGGTAACGGATGGTGACAGTATTATCCTCGAGGCTCTGGTGATCTAAAGTGACACAGAACGGTGTTCCGATGGCATCCTGGCGGCGATAACGCTTGCCAATGGAGTCCTTCTCATCGTATTGACAGTTGAAGTCGAACTTAAGATTGTCGATGATTTCGCGGGCTTTCTCGGGAAGGCCATCTTTCTTCACCAGCGGCAACACAGCCAATTTAATGGGTGCCAGGGCAGCAGGGATCTTCAACACCACGCGGGAATCTTTACCATCAACCACCTCTTCGTTGTAAGCACCGCAAAGTACGCTCAGGAACATGCGATCCACACCGATGGAAGTTTCCACAACATAAGGCACATAGCTTTCGTTCAATTCAGGATCGAAATACTGTAGCTTTTTTCCGGAATATTGTTGGTGCGAGTTCAAATCGAAATCGGTTCGGGAGTGGATTCCCTCCACCTCTTTAAAGCCGAATGGCATGCGAAACTCAATATCAGTAGCAGCATTCGCATAGTGCGCCAACTTATCGTGGTCGTGGTAGCGGTAACATTCGTCGCCCATGCCCAAAGCTTTATGCCATTTGAGACGGAACTGCTTCCAGTGTTCGAACCACTTCAGTTCTTCACCCGGACGCACAAAGAATTGCATCTCCATCTGCTCGAATTCCCGCATACGGAAAATAAACTGACGCGCCACAATCTCATTGCGGAAGGCCTTACCTATTTGGGCGATACCAAAAGGAATTTTCATCCGGCCGGTCTTCTGCACATTAAGGAAGTTGACGAAAATACCTTGAGCCGTTTCGGGGCGCAGGTAGATTTTCTGGGCACCATCGGCTGTGGAGCCCATTTCGGTGGAGAACATTAGGTTGAACTGGCGAACTTCTGTCCAGTTTTTGGTACCAGAAATGGGACAAACCACCTCATAGTCGAGGATGATTTGACGCAACTCCTCCAGATTGTTATCATTGAGGGCCTTGGCAAAGCGGGTGTGTATCTCCTCCTTTTTGGCCTGGTTTTCAAGAACCCGGGCATTGGTGGCCAAAAACTGTTCCTGATCGAATGCATCGCCAAAGCGTTTGGCGGCTTTTTCTACCTCTTTGGCAATTTTGTCTTCGTATCTGGCCATGAGATCCTCAATCAGGACATCGGCACGGTAGCGCTTCTTACTGTCCTTATTGTCAATCAAAGGGTCGTTGAAGGCATCTACGTGTCCGGAAGCTTTCCAGATGGTTGGGTGCATAAAAATAGCTGAGTCGAGCCCCACCACATTTTCATTGAGAAGCACCATGGCATCCCACCAATATTTCTTGATGTTGTTTTTCAATTCAACACCCAATTGTCCATAGTCGTAAACAGCGCCGAGGCCATCGTAAATTTCACTGCTTTGAAAAACAAAACCATACTCTTTACAATGCGCGACCAGTTTTTTAAAAAGATCTTCTTGTTGTGCCATAATTATTTTGTGCTTATCAATTTATACCAAAAACGCAAAAATAGTTGAAATTTTGATTTATAAGAAGTTCTATGCCATGAAAAAGGAAGATGAGGAACAAAAGGCACAGGGAAGTACCCAAAATCACATCCGGGTAACACCGCCCGAGACAATAAATTTCATAATATCGGTGGAGTTGGCATGGATAATGGTCACCTGCGATTGATCAACAATAACCAATTCACCCAACATACCATAAGAACTTGGCATATAAACAGATACTTTATTCTCCAATCCAAGGTGCGACAGATCTTTGGATGTTATAAAACCCAAACGCTGCAAATGGCCGGAAGTATCGACATTGACCAGGACCGGGGTGTCGAACTTCCGCTCCTTGCCAACAAAGGCCGACAATAGATCCTTGACGGAGGTGTAGATGATTTTGAATAGGGGTGCTTTATTCAGCAGTTTATCAAACAATCGTGCCAGGGGCGTGGTGATTAGGCTCTGTCCCAGAAAACCGACCAGCGTTATCAACAACAAGAAAAGAAGAATCCCCAATCCGGGGAAGCTGTAGCGGGCTAACTCCGATTCCTCGAAGAAACCCATGCCGTGCAGAAGCCCATCGAGCCATGAGAACACCAAAACAAAGAAATAAATTGTTACAACAACGGGCGTGATATAAAGGAGCCCTTGCATAAAATATCGGA
>JAGPIS010000033.1 GCA_018054835.1 Breznakibacter sp.
GCTCTTCTGCATGGGTTGTGTGTCGCCCAGAATGGTGTAGCATGCCCAGTAGTAGGGATGGGCTGTAATGTTATCGGCCTCTTCAAGGTATTTTATTTTTGACTGTTGAAGTGCCACATGTTTATTTTGCTGCTTCTCCAGGTTTTCGTAGTAATAATCCATGATGCTGATGCCGGCTAAGTCGTTGACTGGCCATAGGGTGGTGATGATGCTCTTGACCCCGGCATATTGGAATGCCCTGGCCAAACTCATGACTCCTTCCCCATGGATGTACTTTCCGCTCCCGGTATTGCAGGCATTAAGCGCCAACATGGGGGCCGCAAAGTGCATGTTGTAAATTTCATAGGCTCTCAGGAATTGATATTGCCCATCTGGGCCGGTGAAAACCAAGCCCGATTGCATGGGTGCCGCAGGATCCGACCAGGCATGCATGGCCAAGTGGATGATGTTGTGGTCGGGAGCAATTTGCGTAAACGCCTCTTTGGTGGCTTTTCCCTCACAATAAAGTTTTAATGGCCAATGCTTCTTAATCCTTGCGATCTCTTCTTGTGCCCCTGGCAGTTGGCCAAATTCGGGATACATGCCGATTTTTTCTGATTGGTTTCCTCCAGGCGTGTAGCGGGGGGCAAAGGCTGTTATACCATTTACGGTTGCCGGTTTTGAGTGGTTGTCGGGCAATAAGGTTAGACTGGTGCAGTAGGAGATTGGATTTCTTCGGATAAGGTAATCGACATTTTTGAATTTGACGTTTTCCCCCTGTTCATGGGTTAGCACTTCAAAAGGCAGGGCAAAAAGCTCCCGGTGTGGTATGATGATCAAATGGCATCCTTCAATCAGTTCTTCAACCGGTTTGATCAGTTTGTTGTAGCAATGTTCTGCCCCCTCCACGAAATTATCAATGCGGTTGTGGTCAATCCCCAAAAAAGGCGTATTGACCTCTTTAATCAGTTTTTTCAACTGCTCCAGGTCTTGGCCGTTCCAATGGCTTTTGCATACCTTGAAGTCGTCGCGCTTGATGAGGGTGATCATGCATTCATCCTTGTGGAAATAGTAATCGAGGATAGCTTGTTTGTCGTTAAGTTGCAGTTGTATTTGGGTGAGTCGTTTCGTGGTGGGCGTTAGGCAGCTTTGTTTATATTTTGGGTATTCTGTTTTTATCTGGTTTTGCAGGGCATCCAACTGGTTTAAAATGCCTTTTTGCTTGTTTAGCAATAGGATGTTGATGGAATCGTTGTGGCTGTTTTGTTTCGATGCTTTGATGGCAGCCATCAGATAGCTGTTTTCCTTCAGCAGCTGTTCTTCCTCTTTAATCAGCGCCGGGTCAATATTGTTCTTGATCTTGTTCATCCGGTTGTTGATAGATGCTTGCAGGGACGAACTTTTTTCTTTTTGCGAAAATGACAAGAGGGTATTGATGGATTCTTGCGAGGGATTGTTTTCGTATCGTGCCAAGGCAATGGCATATCCCACCGAAAGGTAATCGCCGATGTTGTTGGCATAGGAGATACGGTCCATGTCGAAGGTTAGAGTGCTCAAGTGATCCTCCAGATCTTTTATGGCCAGTTGGTAAAAATACCAAGCCTGGTCCAGTTCCTGTAAGCTTTGCGAGCCTTTGCTTATTTGCAGCCATGCCATGGCCGAAAAGATATTGGCATTACGCAGGGTATTGCCCCGGTCCAACGTGCTGGTGTTGAGTGCTGGTGCTTGTTGGTGCACCTGGGCTAGTTGTTGCCTGGTTTTCTCCAACCTGTCCAAGGCTTGCCGGGGTTGTTGCTTGATCAATTCGCAATAGGCAATTCCTGTTTCAACTTCCAACGCCTTGTAATGGTCGAACAGGGTGTTTGAATGGTACAATGCCTTGAGTTTGTTGAGATGATGCTCTGCTTTTGTGGCTTGTTTGAGCTTGAGGTGGATGCGCGCCATTTCTCCATGGTAGGTCTCTGCATCGTATTCGTTTTTGTTGGGCATGGTCAGATAGGCTGTAGTTCCTGAATCGGCAAAGCAGGTGGCCAATTTGTCAAGGTCTAAGCTGGCATAGTGCTTGGCGGCAATAAGGAATGGATAGTAGCTCGCGTACCGTTGCTCCTTTTTGTTGATGTCAATCAACTTGTTGATGTATTGGATGGTGGCTTCATCTTCATTCAGGCGGGCATGGTTTTTGGCCAATATTTCGTACACATCGGGCAAGTAATTGAACAGCCCTTCCTCTTCTTTCAACAGCTTTTCGGCTTGCTGAGCCAGCAAGGTCGATTTGGTTGTGTTGCCCATGTTGGAGTGGTAGAGCGCCTTGCGCAAATAGAGATACCCTAGGTCGCCTTTGCGTACCGGTGTTTGTTGTTGGTAAAATTCGGCCAGTCTATTGGCCGTATCAAGGAATTTGCGGTGATCCCCAACCGCCAGGTAATAGTCGGCCGCCATCATAAAAAGATGGTGGTTCGACAGGTTGATGCGCTTGTTGAAGGGGTCGGCCATCACTCTATCCAAAAAAATGGCCGCCTCACGGTATCTCTTCAGCACATCGAAAAGCAAATTGAGATAGTTGGCCGAAACCATGGCTCTGGTCTCCTGGTAGGCTTGTTTCGGGTCGTCTCCCTCCAGCAATGAGAGGGTTGCCAGGTAATACTCCTTGGCCTCCTGCCATTGGCCTTCCATATGGTAGCTTACTGCTATGTTGGCGTAACTTTTTACTACCAGCGAATCGAGCGTTGGCGACAAGGTGGGCCGATGTTCAATAATGTTGCGGTAGAGACGGCGCCCTTTCTCGTGGTTCTGGAGCACAATGGAAGCACTGGCCTCGTAGAAATCCAAAATCAACGATGGCTTGAGGCTTTTGGATGCGCTCAATCTTTTTCTGATAAATTTTGCCATCTCCAAGGTTTGCGATTGCTGGTCGCGCACTGAGAGCGATTTGAAATAGTATATCAAGGCATTGGACGGGTCGGGTGTCTTCTGCAAATACTCTGTCTCCAAAAATAGGGGTTTCAAAAGCGCTTCCAGCTTAAGAAAATCGTGGTGGCCATAGCACGACTCAGCCTGCATAACTATTTGGGAATAATTATCCTGACCTCTCAACAGGGCTGCCGTTGCCCATAATAGTATGGTTATAACTCTTATCTTCATCACCATCTGCAAATGAACTCAAAAGAATATGAAAAAGAAATGGAAAAAACCATTTTTTGGTGTTACGGTTTCAGTTTTTCGACATTAATGAAGAAGACAGTTCATCCCAAGAGCTGTTAATGATCCCTTAAGTTCCCAATACATTGGTTTTAACGAAGACCAGAAAAGAAGGAGAGCCCTTATTCCCTGAGGCGCTTTCTCCTTCTTTTTTCTTTTTTATCACCCCGCAAATGCGTTTCTTTGTTGTTCAAAACAAATACCTTGGTAAGCAATTATAAAACTCATTACAGTGCCAATTTCAAGCTGGCTTTCCCGGTTGTTTTGTCGCAAGCCGGGCAGATGTGCGTGGTGATGGCCGATACCTTGATGGTAGGGCAGTTGGGCGAAGTGCCCTTGGCTGCCGTTTCGCTTGGGGGCAACCTGTCGGTGATCGCTTTGTTTTTGGGCATTGGCATTGCTTATGGCATCACCCCCTTGGTTGGTAAAAGCTTTGGCAATCAGGATCACAACCACATATCCTATTTGTTGAGGCAGATCCGTTACGTGGGCTGGTTCACCGGTTTCATGCTGGTGAGCCTGATGGGGTTATTGTATTTCCTGATTCCGCACATGGGGCAACCCCAGGAGGTGGTTCAGGCTGTGCAGCCCTATTTTTTAACCCTTATGGCAGCCCTTCTGCCCTCCCAAATTTTTGCCGTCAACAAGCAGTTTGCCGAAGGGCTCTCCAATACCCGCATTGCCATGATGATCACCATCACCGGCAACTTGATCAACATCTTCCTGAATTACATTTTTATATATGGCAAGTTCGGCTGTCCGGCCATGGGGCTGTTGGGGGCTGGTTATGCCACGTTAATTGCCAAAATTGTCATGGCATTGTTGATGGACTTGTCCATCCGGCGCGTCTCCCTCTTCAAACGTTACCACCTACAGGCTGCCCAAAGCAATTTTTCATGGCAATCACTGCGCAAAATTGTGCTTCAAGGTTTGCCCATAGGCGGGCAAATGGTGATCGAGGTGGTTGCCTTCAGTGCCGGGGCAATCATGATGGGGTGGATCGGGACAACAGCCTTGGCAGCGCACCAGATTGTGATGACCCTGGTGAGTTTTACCTATATGATCTCCTCTGGATTGGCATCGGCCACCACAATCAAGATCAGCATCTTCAGTGGACAGCAGCGATTTGTCGATTTGCGCCATTCCGCCTGGGCTTCCATCCAGATGGTAGTGGTGTTTATGCTCTTCAATGGTGTGGTGTTCGTTCTGGCCAGGCGTGCCATCCCCTCCCTGTTTATCCACGATCAGACGGTGATTGATGTGGCGGCTCAGCTTCTGCTGGTGGGTGGTCTGTTTCAGCTTTTCGACGGGGTACAGGTGGTGGCTCTTGGGGTTTTGCGCGGGATGGAGGATTTTGTTTTTCCCGCTCTGGTTTCCGGCATCGCGTATATCTTGATCAGTTTGCCAATCGGGTATCTCTTTTCCATTGTTTTGCAGGCAGGCCCCACCGGCATCTGGTACGGTTATCTGGTGGGATTGGCCGTGGCAGGAATATTACTGGTGTTGCGAATAAAAAAGCATTTCAGGGCAACCACTTACAGGGTATAAATTGTTATAGTTGTGTATGATGAAGTATGTTGATGTGATCCCTACCGCCAAAGAGGCTTGCCTAGACAATGTGGGCAGTGATACGGCGGTGATTATTGATGTTTTGCGAGCAACCTCGGTGATGGTGACGGCTCTGAACAATGGCGCAGCCAAAATTATCCCGGTACTGACTCCCGAGGAGGCATTTGAAATTAAGAGTACCTCACCCGAGGTGCTTCTGGGCGGTGAGAGGCTTGCCGAGAAGATCGATGGTTTTGACTTTGGGAATTCCCCTTTGTCGTATAGTGCCGATAATGTGGCCGGAAAGACCATTGTGATGACCACCACCAACGGAACACGCGCCATCCTCAACAGTGCCAGTGCCAAACATCGCTACATCGCCTGTTTCTTGAATGCCAGGCAGGTGGCTCGCCAGCTGAGAGAGCATCAGCGCATTGTGTTCATCTGCTCCGGTGCCGATGATTCTTTCACCCTCGAAGATGCCCTCTGTGCCGGCTACATCATCTATTTGATGAAGCAGGATGATCCCGGCTTGGCCATGAGCGACTTCGCCCTGGCCATGATGTCGATGTATTCGACTGCCGCTTTCGACGTGCGTTCCATTGCTGCCAATGGCCGCCATTACCGTGTTTTGAAGGATAAAGGTTTCCTCGATGATCTCGACTACTGTTTCAGCGCATCACCCAACTCCCGCATACCTGTATGCGTCAACCAGCACATTGAGTTGCTTTGATGGTTTAAACTGTCCCCGTTAGAGGGTTGGGGTGAGAAAGTCAGGACGCTGGATGAACGGATAACTCTTCATAACAAAGGGGCTGTGCCCTTGAGACACGCACCCCTTAGCTACTGCTTATACCGTGTTGGCTTTCAGTCAATGGTGTTACAGATTTACTGATTGCTGAAATACAGTCGACCAGTCTAAGAGTCTAATAGTCTTCTAGACTTCCCGACTTCCCGACTCGTTGACTATTCGACTCGTTGACTCCTGGATTCACCTGATCTTCAAATCAATCACCCCATCATATTCATCTCAATGCTGCGTTGCACATCTTCGGCAATGGCCTCGTACGAATTTTTATTGGGATAGATGGGATCCAGAAATTCAACCTGTACTTTACGGAATGGTCGTGGAAAGAAGCTCCCCTTGGGCAGTGCCTCATAAGCCCCTTTGATGGAGACCGGCACGATTGGGATGTTCAGCTCCTTGCTCAGGATGGCAAATGTCTTCTTGAACTCACCCAGTTGGCCGTTGATGGTCCGGGTGCCTTCGGGGAAGATAATGAGGTTTTTCTTGCTCTTCAATGCCTCACCCATCTTTTGGATGGAGTCTTTCAGATTGTTCAAGTCCATCACGATGATGTTGTGGCGGTTGGCCATGAAGCGCAGCCAGGCTGTCTTCACATGCTTGTCTTTGGCATAGAAATAGGTGTTTTTGATGGTCTTGTTTTTCAAGAAAGAGGCTACAAACAAGGCGTCGAAAAAGCTTTGGTGGTTGGGAGCCAGAATCACCGGGCCATCGGGAATGCGCTCCAACCCCTTAGCCTTGAGGCCAAAGTAGAATTTGAAGAACAGTTTGGAAGTCTTAACAAAAATCCGTCCGGTGAACCAAGTGCGGGGTAATGGCAACGAAACCTTCTCCCTTAATATTCTTTTCCAGTCAATGCGTTCCACCTCCATGCGGGTGCGGCGCTCCGAAACATAAGCTGCCAAGGCTTCCACCGATGGAAGAGCCACCATCTGCTCCATCTCCATATCAATGCCGAAGGTTGATTGAAGGAATACTTGTAGTCCTACCTTATCCAACGAATCCAACCCCAAATCACTTTCAATATGGTCGTTTGGCCTTAGGGAGCAGTTCTTCTCTTTCTCAATGAAATTTTTAATGATCCGGTACTCTTCAGTGTTCGGCTCAATAATTGGTGTCAGGTTTTTAACGTTTCCGTCCTTCAGCTCGGCCAGCTTGAAACGTTGCAGCTTGCCCAACCTGGTGCGCGGCAACTCTTGGTGGTAGAGCGAAAAGTTCGCCACTTTTTTATAGGGTGCCACCGAACTGTTGTAAGGATTGATGACTTCGGCACGTATTTTATGCTCTATTTCAGCATCGGTTAATGAGTTGCTGATGGAGTCGGCCGGAACGATGATCCCTTTAAGTTGATCCTTGTCCTGATAGATGCCAATCTCTTTAATCAGGGATGCATGACGGCTTAAGCTCTCTTCTATCTCAGCCGGATTGATGTTTTTGCCGTTCGACAACACAATGATCTCCTTTTTACGGCCGGTAATCACCAGGTTGCCCACTTCATCCAAATAACCCAGGTCGCCGGTGTAAAGCCAGCCATCCTTGAGCACTTGTGCCGTCTCCTCGGGTTTGTTGTAGTAACCCTGCATGATGTTTTCGCCCTTGGCAATAATTTCGCCATCCACAAAATCAACTTGAATGTCGGGAAGGGGAAGACCGGTGGCACCAATCTTAACCATGCCCGGACGGGTGAAGGAGATCATGGGGGCAGCCTCGGTCATGCCATATCCTTCTAGTATTTCGAATCCTAGGGTCTTGAAACCGGAGCCAACTTCCTGGTCGAGGGCGGCACCGCCTGAAACGAGGTATTCGATGGCACCGCCAAATTTTTGATGCACCGATTTAAAAATAAACTTGGAAAACCCTGGGTTGTCTATTTTTTTTGCAAGCTTGAACAATCCTCGTGCAACGGCACTTTGGGCAATCTTGTCGCTGATGCCTTTGTATATGGCGGCATAAAGACGGGGCACACCAATGATGATGGTGATCTTGTTTTTTTGTAATGTGTTCAGTATGTCCGACGACACCATCGAAGGTGAAATGGCCACCGTTCCCCCGGTATTGAGCGGCATCACCATGGTGCCCAGAAGAGGGAATATGTGGTGCAAAGGCAGCAGCATCATGGTGCGCTGCCCCTCGTGGTAGATCTTGACATCAATGGCAATCCCCTTGATGTTGACCAGGATATTTTTGAAGGAGAGCATCACCCCTTTGGGCGATCCTGTGGTGCCCGAGGTGTAGATGATGACGGCGGTGTGCTGCTCTTCGTATTGGATGTTTGCCGGTTTTTCGTCGGTGAGTGGTGCCTGCTCGCAATCGTCAATGATCAGGATGGTCGGTTTGACGTGGCTTTGCGTCAAGGCCTCCTGAAGGGTGTTGTAACGCTCCTTCGATACCCAAACAGCCGATGGCGCACAGTCGTTGATGATGTAGGCCACCTCGGAAGGAGAGGAGAGGAAGTCGATGGGAACGGCTACACCTTGTTGTGCCCATATGGAATAAAAGGCATATACCCAGCCTTTGCGGTTTTCCGACAGAATGATGACTCGATCCTGTTGGTCGATTTTATTTTGATTGGAAAACTGGGTTGTTTTGGATAAAAGTTCCTGGTATGAAATCTGCTCTTCACCTACGATGAGAGCGGTTTTATTCCTTAGTTCAATCATTGTTTTCGTTTTCTGTGTGGCGTAAAGTTAGTGAATTAATAAAAACACTGATCATCCTTGGGTTAATGGCGTTGAATTAACATTTTTGAACATTTTTGTCGAAAAGGCAATCGTTTGTTTCCTATTCTTTCTTAGGTTCATTTGTTAGCACGAAAGGTTCCACGGCTCGGTCGAATATTCCATGTAAATATGCAATCGTCATGCCATAATTGGACACAGGAATGTTGTTGTCGATGGCCGGCTTCAAACGGTTGAGCAGTTGCTTGCGGGTGATCATGCACCCCCCGCACTGGATCACCATGGCGTAGTCGGTGATGGGGCGTTTGATGTTGTCGAGGCCCGACACCACATCGTATTCGAGCGTCAGCCCGTTGTATTTGTTGATCCAATTGGGTATTTTGAATCGCCCGATGTCGTCGCAGGCCACATGATGGGTGCAGCTCTCCAGTATGAGCAGCCGGTCGCCCGCCTTTAGCTGCGACAGGTGGGGAGTGCCTTTCAGATAAGCCTCAAAGTTGCCCTTAAAGTTGGCCAGCATGATGGAAAAGCTGGTGAGTGCTATGTGGGGCGGTATGAGCTGGTTCACCAGTTTGAACGCCTGGCTGTCGGTCACCACCAACACTGGTTCGATGGCGGTCTTTTGGAGGAAGGGTTCTATGCCGTTCTCCTTCACCACCACGCAGATGGCGTCGTTGTCGAGCACGTCGCGGATGGCTTGCACCTGGGGCAGAATCATGCGGCCTTCGGGCGCCTCGCTGTCGATGGGGGTCACCAGCAGCACCACATCGCCCGGGCCAATGATTTTTCCCAGCAGCGACGGGATGGTGTAGGCCGAATCTGGTATGGCTTGGCGGATGTGCTCAATCAACAGGTCGATGTCGTTGGCTTGATGGTGGTGCCGCACAATGGCCTTGGGGTGGTGGAGCTCCATCAGTTGCTTTGTGGCTTCGGTCATGGGCACTTCATCCTCGCGGTTGTGAATGATCAGGTAGGGCGTTCCATATTCATTGAAATGACTCACCAACTCCAACTCGGGTTCTTCAAACAGGTTGTTGGCCACCACCAGAATGGCTAGGTCGATGATTTTGATGGTCTCCAGCGTTTTGCTGATGCGCTTGCGGCCCAGCTCCCCCGAGTCGTCAATACCAGCGGTGTCGATCATGATCACCGGGCCAAAGCCGGTTATCTCCATGCTCTTCTTCACTGGATCGGTGGTGGTGCCGGCTGTTTCGCTCACGATGGCCAGCTCCTGTCCAGTCAGGTGGTTGATCAGCGTGCTTTTTCCGTTGTTCCTTCTTCCGTATAGGCCAATGTGTGGGCGGCGGTCTCTTGACATCTGCTTTTTATTTCAAAAATAATAAAATGGCACCATTTTATTGTATTTGTGCCATATAATTGATGGCTTTTCTCAATAACGGGGCTGGTCGTTTTAGTAAAAATATATCTTTGCCAGGTAAAAATAAAAACCAAATGGGGAATGTCATCCAGATTGAATCGGCTAAAGCAGAGCTGAGTAAGGAACAGATCAAGTTCAACAAGAAAATCCAAGCCATTGAAAAATTGAAGAACGATTTGGAAACGATGAAACTGAGGATGCAGCGTGGGCAACAACTGGCCATGCAGCACATTGCGCCTCTGGAACAGGAGCATATCAGCCTGAAGCGCGAATATGTCCGTATCCTCGATGCCAGTTATGACTCGAAGTTTTTCAAAAAGAAGGAAAAGGAGAAGATTGAATATCTGATTATGGATGAAATGACCCTTTTCCATTTGCATGGTTTGATGGACGACGAGATGAAAGCCATCGAAAACAAATTCATGGACGACGATGATTTGAGCCTTGCAACCGATTTGTTCAATGATATTTTCGGATTCAACCTTGAGGCCGACGATCTCAAAGACATGGAACGGATGAAGGCCAAATTTGCCGCCCAACAGGAGGAAGCAGAGGCTCAGATGAACGCTTCCAAAGCTAAAAAGAGCAAAAAGCAACAGGAAAAGGAAGCAGAGCAAAAGCAGGAAACGCTCAATATCACCAAGGCGGTCAAGAAAATTTATACCGATCTGGTGAAGCTTCTTCATCCCGACCGTGAACTCGATGTGAAGAAGAAGGCCGAAAAGACCGAGTGGATGAAAGAGGTAACCGGGGCGTACCAGGAGAACAACTTCTTTGCGCTTTTGCATTTGCACCAGCGTTTTTTAGCTGAAACCAATCCGCAGATGCTGCTTGAGATGGCGGATGATCAACTGAAGTACTACACCAAGTTGTTGAATGAGCAGCAAACTGATTTGAAAAATGAGATGGCTTCTTTGAAGAGACATCCCTTGGCAAAAGCTGCGCTCGACCTCACCTCCGGCAGTTCAGAGAAGCAGGAAAGAAGGTTGCAGGAGATGATTCAGGAGCGTGAGATTGATATTGAAACTCAACGGGACTTGAATGAGCAGAGCCTCGACCCTGCCCAGCTGCGTCTTTACATCAAGCATATCAATCTGGAATTTTTACGTTCCATGGATTTGAATGATTTGCCCTTTGCGTTTTAAATACTTTGTTAAACAGTTGTCAGAAACAGAAAGGCTTGATCATAGAGGGAAGTCCGAAGGACTTCAATATGAATAGCCGCCGGTGTAACCGGTGGAAATAATGCAGTAATAACGCCACAACACCGTAGGTGTTGAATGTGCTGATAATAAAATGGTTTCGTCCACAGATTACCACGGATTTTAAACGGATTTTAGTTGCTGTTTTATGTTGTTCGTAGCGATGCTGGTTGGTTGCTGTTTGCGGCGGCTTTGGCGATTAGGTAGATGAAAACCGATGTCGCCAAGTACGGTTACACTCGTCCCAACGGGACAGCTTATTTCAGCCCGAGGCATCGCCTCGGGAACCTATCATCCAAGGACAAGGCGCCCTCGAAAGGGCAGCTTATGCTTGTTGTTTATGTGCTTTAACCACAATGTATTAAACCGCCCATTCTGGGCTCATTCATCACTTTTTTAATCAATCCCTAGGCGTTGCCTAGGGCTGAACTAAACATGGCTTTCAGCCATTGATGGTTTTTATTCTACGTATACCTCTGTGCACCCAAATCCGCGGATTCCATCCGCGGGTAATCATATTCTGACCTCCGGTCGTTCAATTTGCAGAACAGGTCTGAACACTGCAATGAATCTTCAAATTAGCACATCATTAAATTAGTACATTGGTTGTTTGTAGCTGCTCCCTCTCGGCTGAGAGCCTTAAAAATATCATGGAGCGTAGCGGTTAAGAAGCAATGCTGTTTGAGGTTCGGCTAGAGCGTTCAGGAAACCAATGAATGAGTCTTACGAACCGAGTTCATTGCTTCGAGCGTAGCGGAATGATAGTTCTTAGGTGAGCAGGCGCAGCGGCGGCTCTCTTGGCTTCGCCGGTTGGAAGCGAATTTTTTGGCTGCGCCAAGCGGCAGAGCCGAGCGCTCTGTTTACTCTCTGCAGCTGTAGTGGAGCGAAGCGGATCATGAGGGCCAATGAAAACAGACACAACCCGAATAAAGAGAGTAAAAGCCCGTCCGGCTCGAGGACGAATAACCACTTTGCTAGCATTTCATAGAATATTATTTATAATTGTGCAACGCCTAAGGTGTTGAATTTGAGTTGTGTCCGCCTTGGTCGGCGCTTGCACCATCTTAATTATTGCACTACAATGGTTCGCCAATCGTTTTATGCAATAGAATTTGTACGGAGATATGCCGTACGTTTTTGCGGATACGGAAATAATACGTACGTTTGTGAAAAATAGTCATATGAGTACTGTATTATCAGAACAAGCAAGATTTGATGCGAGACTTCCTAAAGAACAAAAACAGTTCTTTGAGAAAGCTGCTTTTTTGGGAGGATACAGAAATCTTACAGATTTTATTTTTCGAACAGTTCAAGAAAAGGCTAAGGAAATTATAGCAGAAAAGGAGCGCATTATTGTTTCAGAAAGAGATAGTCAAATCTTCTTTGATGCAATAACAAATCCCCAGAAACCATCAGCAAAATTGAAAAATGCTCTTGATGATTATAATTCTTTCATCGCTAACTTAAAATAATGGATGATTGAACTTTTGGAAAAGAAGCACAATCGAAAAGATTTTGATTGTGGTAATGAACTTTTGAATAATTATTTGAAAAATCAAGCTGGACAAGATGTAAAGCGGAAGTTATCAGTTTGTTTCGTATTTATTGACCAGGAAACAGATATCGTAAAGGGTTATTATACTCTTTCAAATAATAGCATTCCGCTCAATAATTTTTCAGAACACATTCAAAAGAGACTTCCAGCATCCTATACCGCTATTCCTACAACTTTACTTGGACGGTTGGCTGTTGATAAAAGAAATCAAGGTATGGGTGCCGGTAGTGTTTTATTGATTGACGCCTTGAAAAGAAGTTATGGAATATCTAAACAAATAGGTTCATTTGGCGTCATTGTTGACCCAATAGATCATGATGCTGAAAGGTTTTACGGCAAGTATGACTTCATAAAACTACCTGATAGTGGAAAAATGTTTATTGCGACTCAAACACTAAAAGAGCTATTCGAATAAAACGTTATGGAAAAACTCTTTTTTCTGGCCGAAATAGTGATTTGTACCTTGTGTTTTTTGATGGGGGTGGTCTTTCTGGTTCTGCCGGTACCCGGTGATCGGAAGTTTCAAGGCTACCGCATTTCATTAAAGGTGTTGGCGGTTGATTATATTGTTTTGGGGTTGCTGGATTTTATCAGCCTGTTTTTTTGGGAGGAGAGTCATGTTTTTGGGTACTTCAATTTCATCCGTGCCTTGGTCAGTTCATTGCAAGCTTTCCTTTTCACCTTCGCGTTACTCAATCTTTTGAACCCAAGATTTATTACTTGGCGGCGGCTCCTCCAAAACCTGTTACCCTTGGCGACTTTCGTGCTGGCTTACATGGCAAGCCTCTTGTTTTTTGGCGACTATGAGTTGCAAAGCCTGTCACAATTGGGTGAAGGGGTGAAGCATCCCACGATGGCCATCCGTTTGCTGTTTTTTGTTTTTTATGCCGCCCAGTTGGGCTATTTTTGCCATCTTTTTTATATTGAAGCAAAACAACTCAAGAAAGGGCTTGAGGATTACTTCTCGGATACGCACCAACTCAACCTCAAAAGTTATCTGAACCTCCTGCGCGGAGCCATTGTCATCGGGGTTATGGCTCTAGTGTCATTGGTTCAGTCGAATCTGGCATTTGAAAGCTTCTTTGCGGTTGCTACCATCATCTTTTATTTTCTGTTCGCCATTAAGTTTATCAACTACACCAAGATTTTTGTTCTCATTGAGCCGGCCATTTTGCCCCAACCCGAGATTGAGTCGGCCATATTGGGCGGCACCATAGACATTCCTGATTCGGATGTTGCCCGTGGCGGTTACAATTACAACTGGAAAAAGCTGAGGAGTAGGATTGTTGATGAGCAACATTATTTGAAGGAACAGGTCACCCTCGAAGATATTGCACAAACGTTGCGCATTAGCCGCACCACACTCTCCAACCTGATCAACTCGGAGGAGGGACAGAATTTCTACAGCTGGATCAATTCGCTCCGCATCGAATATGCCAAATCGCTTATCCTGGATGATTCCGGTTACACCATCGCCCAAATAGCTAGGGTCACCGGGTTCACCGAGACCTCCAACTTCAGCCGCACCTTCAAAAACATTACCGGACTGACGCCTACCGAATGGCGCAAGTGCAACTCCGAGGCTGTCTCCTGCTGATCAGGAGCATGGGTTTTTTCTTCTAAAGTGCTGTCCGGTGTGCAATTTGTACGCCCTGATAAATAGTTGCACTTACTGATAATAGCAGTAATCCTGTTTCTCTGTTTTTTTGTGGACGCTAAAAATATGTTTTTTGTATCGGAATTGCGGTTGGTAGGCATTTGAAGGGTGATGGGCTATTTTCAATGTAGAGAACAATGTTTGAAGTGAAAAATAGCTTATGTGCAATTAATTAAATACTATGAGACGTTTTTTATTTCTGTCCATCTTCTGCTTGGCCTCCCTGATTCGGGCACA
>JAGPIS010000171.1 GCA_018054835.1 Breznakibacter sp.
GTAAAATACCGTTGATCCGGTCGTGAAACAGATAATTGAGCTGTCGTTCGGCCAACATGGTCAACTTAGTTATGGCAATCTTCAACTTATCCATTTCAAACGACACATAGTCTCCATGGAAATTGCCCCCATGGTAAACGGACTTCGTTTCGGGATCCACAATCGGGTTGTCGTCAACAGCCTTGAACTCTTCCATCAGGATTTTCCCGACATTATCGATTGTTTCGGATACTGGCCCAAGTATTTGGGGTGTGCATCGAAGAGAATAATAGGGCTGTACTTTGTGTTTGAAAACTTTTTCTTCCTTATCTAAATCATTGTACAATTCTGTTTCCCTCTTGCGAAGCAATTTGCTGGAGGCTGACACATCCCGCATCGCATTGGCGACCTCTATTTGGCCGCTGTGCAATTTGAGGCTATTGAGGACTTCTGACATAAAATCATCATACGATGATGCTATTTCATTCATCATGACCGATGCCAAAATGGACCACCTCAACAATTTTTGAGAATAAATCTGATTGACAATCCCAATCCCGGTCATAACCGCCGTGCCATTGGTCAAGGCGAGCCCTTCACGGATATACATCTTCAAAGGACTTATTCCACACAAATCCATGGCACAAGATGCCTTCATTATTTGCCCCTGATAAAAAACATCTCCCTCGCCAATCAAAGCCAGAGCTATGTGAGACAGTTGCACCAAATCGCCACTGGCACCAACACTTCCATGCTCGGGAACCACAGGAATGATATTGTTATTTAAAAAAGCAACCAGAATATTTACAGTATCAACATGAACGGCAGATTTCCCTGCCAAAAAAGTCTGCAATCGTGCAAACATGGCGGCCCTAATGCAAATAGGTGAAATCGGATTACCAACACCACAACAATGGGAGCGAATAATATTATACTGAAGCTGAATAAGATCCTTATCTTCAATACGGTACTGAGCCATTGGCCCAAAACCGGTATTTATCCCATAAATTATTTTATCGCATTGATAATCTTTCAGAAACAAATATGATTCCTCAATTACCCTATACTGCTCTTCATCCAGAGCAATTTTATATTGATTAAAAATAATATTTTCTATATTGATTTGATACATAATAACTACACATTTGGAGCGCAAACTTAAGCAAATTTAACTAAGTTCAAAACTGCCCAATAGTACAAATTTCCAAAATAGTAAGGATAACTTATAAAATATAAAACTGTTGCATACTGCCAAAAACTCCCAACAAAAAAAGGGTGCCATCAGCACCCCCTTTCCAATACAAAAATCAAAACCTATTTATGAAAACTAATTTTACTAGATTAAATTTTGATGTTTCACCAACGCGGGATAGAAACAGGCTATGTAACCAAGAGCCGCTTCAACGGATAATTCACCGTTACTCAATTTTTCTTGGCGAGCCAATTCGTCATTGTTGACAAAAACAGCGTCCACCTCGGGTTTGTGACGCAATAATTTTCCAATTAAGGGACGGGCACCAAAGGCCTTTTTAGTGCACACATACTGAATATCCAGCCCATTGGACAAAACAGAGTATTCACGGCATCTGGCATTTGTAGAAAGATAGATCACCACCACATCCTTGGCATTTTCGTACTTCAACTCAAATTTACGCATCAATTCACCTTTTACCTCCTCCGAGGTCAATTCAGTAATCACATAACTTCCCAATGAAGTGTTGGTGGATCCATTCAAATTTACACCTGATTCGGCTTTCACCTGCAAGCCAAACACCATCAATACCAGCAGTGTCATAACACCGCACAAATTAAGTTTTTTCATCGTTGTTGTCTATTAAGTTGATTGTCTGGTTCAATACAATCAATACCTATGCCACAAAACACAACAAACTCACAAACAACCACTTAAACACAACAATCATTAAAAATCCATGAAACAGATGAACGGAAACGGATAAAATATGTCCATTTCCGAACAATCATCTCAATAATCATTCAACCCCAGAATGGTTTTATCAATATCCTGCCCTCCAACCAACAGACGGGAAGGGTTTTCTATGATTTTTTTTAGATCGGTCAAAAAGCCCACGCTCTCCTTTCCATCGATGATGCGATGGTCGTAGGAAAGCGCCACATACATGATGGGGCGGATTTCCACGCGCCCAGAGATGGCCACCGGACGCTCCACAACATTGTGCATGCCCAATATGGCCGACTGCGGAGGATTGATGATGGGGGTTGAAAGCATCGAACCGAAAACACCACCATTGGTGATGGTGAAGGTTCCGCCAGTCATCTCTTCCAGAGCGATTTTCCCTTCACGGGCTTTGTCGGCCAGTTGCTTTAACCCCTGCTCAATTTGAGCCAGCGACAACAACTCTACACTGCGGATAACCGGCACCATCAACCCTTTTGGGGTTTGAACGGCCACTGAAACATCCACATAACCGGGTGTGACAATTTCATCGCCATCGATCATGCTGTTGACCATAGGGTGCATCTTCAACGCCAATGCCGAAGCCTTGATGAAAAACGACATCAACCCGAGCTTCACCTGGTGCCGATCGACAAATGCCTTTTGGTGCTTTTCGCGCAAGGCCAGCACCGCACTCATATCCACTTCATTAAACGTGGTGAGCATGGCCGTTTCATTCTTTACCGCCACCAACCTCTGGCTGATCTTCTTACGCAACTGGCTCATTTTCTGACGGCTTTCAGTCCGCAGACTCTCCCCTCTAGGTTCATCACGCTTGGTTTCCTGCTGCATAATCATCTGCACATCATTGGCCGTAAGCCGCCGCAAACCATTGACCACATCTTCGACCGACCATCCCTGGCTTGCCATAAGGTTCTGGGCCACCGGCGTCACCTTAACTTTTTCCAATCCCTCACCTGGAGCCTCAGGTTTTGAAGCAGGAACAGCCTTTGGTACCGCCTCTACCGGGGTGGGAGCCATTGATACGCCTGCAGCCGTCGCCCCATGAATCTGTGAGGTATCAATGAGGCAAACCACTTTCCCTACGGCTGTGGTCTCCCCGGCAGCTTGGACTATTTTGATTTTACCGGCTTCAGGGGCGGTGAGGGTCAGGGTTGCTTTATCCGATTCTATTTCGGCAAGATCCTGGTTCTTATCCACAAAATCGCCATCCTGAACCAACCAGTTGGTGATCTCCACTTCGGTGATGGACTCTCCAGGTGTGGGTGCTTTGATTTCCAATATCATAACATCAATTTTCTTTTAAAGAAAGCATTACATGGTAAACCGTTGGGTTTCGGGAAAATATTTGTATTGCTGAAGGATCTCCCCGCGCGATTTCCCTTCAACACACTGCAAACCGCAATAATTGTTTTTCAGGTCACAGTGGCATTTTTTGAATACTTTGGCAATAATCTCCTCCTGCCCCAACAGGTGCAGGCCATTCAACCCGGTGGCCGGGCTACCGCTGGCCAGACGGGCAACAGGCAGGAAGATGAAATCACCAGCCTGACGCCGAATATAGGACAAGGCACCCATGTTCTCGGGTTCTTCCTGAACCCACAAATGGAGCTTGGCATTAGGATACCGCCTCAGAACCGCCCGGATCTGATCGATGGGATAAGGATGGATCTGCTCCAACCGCACCAAAGCCACGTCTCTCGCAGCCAATTTTTCCTTGCGGGCCAATAAGTCGAAATAAATTTTACCGGTGCAGAAAACCACACGACTCACACGATCGGCATCCACATCGTCGTCATCAATCACTTCCCGGAAACTCCCATTCACGAAATCATCCACCGGGGAAACACATTTGGGATGGCGCAACAGGCTTTTGGGGGTGAAAACAATCAATGGAACCCGAATCGGCCGTTTCACCTGGCGCAGCAGCATATGGAAGAAACTGGCCGGGGTAGTACAATTCACAATCTGGATGTTGTTGCGGGCTGCCAACTGAAGATATCGTTCCATCCGTGCACTGGAATGCTCTGGCCCCTGCCCTTCGAAACCATGGGGCAAAAGAAGCACCAACCCATTCATCAAACCCCATTTTTCTTGAGCTGAGCAAATGTATTGGTCGAAAATGACCTGCGCCACATTGGCAAAATCACCAAACTGTGCCTCCCAAATATTCAACCCCGCAGGGTTGGCCAAAGCATAACCATATTCAAAACCCATCACCCCATATTCCGAAAGCGGGGAGTTATACACCTCGAAAGGTGCCTGTTCGGGGCTGATATGCTTCAAGGGGATGTAGCGTTCATCGGTATCTTCAACTGTAAA
>JAGPIS010000172.1 GCA_018054835.1 Breznakibacter sp.
CATTGGACGAGCTAAACCCATCAATATGACCGCACAAAGCATGACAATCCAATATTCTCTACTTCCCCTCAAAACAGATAGTAAAATTTCTTATTTGGCTTTATCCAGAATGGACATAATCTTCTCGAGTTCCTCATCGGAACGGAATGGGATGGTAATTTTCCCCTTTCCGTTATCGCTGCGGGCAAACTGAATATTGGTATGCAATAGGCTTGAGAGATGCTCTTTCAAGGTTTGATACTCAACAGCAAGAGTCCGCTTACCTTTCTTCTCCTCTGTGCTGGCCTCTGCTACTTCGGCATTCATCTGACGAACCACCTCCTCAATTTTGCGCACGGAAAAATCGAACTGGATAATCTGCTCGAAAAGCATCAGCTGGGTGGCAGGGTCATCCACATTGATAATGGCCCGGGCGTGTCCCATGGAGATTTGTTTTTCGCGCAGACCCAGCTGTATCTCGGCAGGTAAACGCAGCAAACGCAAGTAGTTGGTGATGGTGGAGCGTTTTTTACCAACGCGTTCCGACATGCTCTCCTGGGTCAGGCTGCACTCATCGATCAATCGTTGGTAGCTGATGGCGATTTCGATTGGATCGAGGTCTTCGCGCTGGATGTTTTCAACCAGCGCCATTTCCAACATGGTTTCATCGCCGGCATCGCGCACAAAGGCAGGCACTTTTTCAAGGCCGGCCAGCTTGGAGGCCCTGAAACGCCGCTCACCGGCAATAATCTGGTACCGGTCGTGACCAATCTTACGCAAGGTAAGGGGTTGGATAATGCCTATCTCCTTGATGGAAATAGCCAACTCACCCAATTTCTCCTCATCAAAATGGCTACGGGGCTGCCATGGATTGGCTTCAATTTTATTGATATCAATCTCATTAATGGAAGCTTGCTGCGATTTTACGGCATTCACTTCATCACTATTATCGATAAGGGCCCCGAGGCCTCGTCCAAGTACAGCTTTTTTCACCAGTAACTATATTTCGTTTGTTTTTATTCTTTTACAGCAATATTATTCTTCTCCAGCAATTCCTTTGCCAGGTTCAAATAATTTTGAGCGCCTTTGGATGTGGCATCGTACATCACCACTGCTTTACCGTGGCTAGGTGCCTCACTCAACTTGATATTACGCGTGATCAAAGTTTTAAACACCATATCCTGGAAATGCCTTTGCACCTCTTCCACAACTTGGTTGGAAAGATTCAGGCGCGCATCGTACATGGTGAGCAGGAAGCCTTCGATCTGCAAATCAGGATTCAGCCTGCTTTGGATAATCTTGATCGTATTCAACAGTTTACCCAATCCTTCCAAGGCAAAATACTCACATTGAACGGGAATAATTACCGAATGGGCAGCCGTGAGGGCATTTACGGTAATCAACCCCAAGGAGGGTGAACAGTCGATCAGGATAAAATCGTAAAACTCTTCAATTTTTGAAATAACTTCGCCTAAAACCTTCTCGCGGTTGGGCATATTAAGCATCTCAATTTCAGCCCCTACCAAGTCGATATGCGAGGGGATAATATGCAACTTCTCGATTTCACATTGCAAAAGGGCATCTTTTGGATCGGCACCATCGACGATACACTCATAAATACTTGTCTCAATCTCCCGCAAATCGAAACCTAACCCGGAGGTGGCATTCGCCTGGGGGTCGGCATCGATAATAAGTACCCGTTGCTCAAGAACGGCAAGACTGGCAGCAAGATTAATGGCAGTAGTGGTTTTCCCTACGCCGCCCTTCTGATTTGCAAGTGCAATTATTTTAGCCATATTGTGCGTTTTATTTTTCTTTCCTTTTGGTTCCATTTCAGATTGCCAAAGATAATCTTTTATTAAAAACGGGTTGATGAATCGTTCGATATAATGCGCAAAGATAAAAAAAAAGCGCAAACCCCAAGAAACACATTTTTGCTTCTTCAACTGCCGGAAATGAAAAAAGCAGGACCGTTGTCCTGCTCTTTCAGAAAAAGGCTTTATCCATCAACAGGTGACAATAACAAAAGCCGCAGCTTTTAAAAAGATCACCAGAAACGAATCATTAACCTTTTTCATCATTTTAGAAGAGTTAATGGAATATAATGGAAACGGATTTTCATGGGTATCAATATAAGTTGTTGTCAAACTAAATTTATGGTGCCAACACCAACCCTGTATCGACGATGCAAACAAACGAAGGTTTCGGCAACAAATCAATTTTATGTGATTAACCCAAGCCCAGAAAGACGAAAAACCGCTATTTGGGGTGAAAAATGATTATTTGGGGTGTAATTTAATTTCATTATTTTCGCTTCAGAAGAAATCATGATCACCTCATCATTATTAACCCCCGATATGGACTTAAGTAAAAAGATACCGGACTATCTTGTTGAAAAGGGCAATATCACCAGACTCATCCTTCTAACAGCAGGGTTTGCGTTACTGTTCATCAACCTTTACACGCCATTTGGCTCCAAAAACTGGATCCCCAACGTGTCGGACCTGCGATTTTTCTTTTATTCCAACCTGATCATCCTAACCGGGGTATTGGTGGTGGTCATCAGCCGCATCATCATGTACTACGTCGCGCGAAGCGGCAAGAAAATCTCTTTGGGAAACTACCTGATATGGGTGGCCATCGAAATTGTCAGCATGTCGCTTTTCTATACCATCTATGAACAAGTGATCATCATCAAGGATGACCGTACATTCGTGGAAGTTTTCAGGGCATCACTTTTAAACACCTCGTTGGTGATCTTACTGCCCTACAGCACCCTTTGGCTCTATTTCAGCTGGCGCGATAAAAGCAAAAAACTCAAGGAACTTAGCCGCAAGGAGTTGCAGACGCCCGAAGCCAAAGGCATGATCCACTTCAAGGACGACCGCGGCAATTTGCGCTTCAGCATCAAACAGCAGGACATACTATATTTGAAAGGAGCCGACAATTACGTCACCATCTATTACAACGACCAGCAAAAGTTGGAACACCTGATGCTCCGCTCAACCCTAAAACAACTGGAGGAGGAGTTGAAGCCATTCAACATCATACGCTGCCACCGCTCTTTCATGGCCAACATGGATCACATAAAACTAATTGAGAAACAGAATGATGGACTGACCATCCGCCTCGACCATACACAACTAACTGAAGTTCCGGTATCAAAAACCTACATCCAGGAAGTGTTCAAACTTTTCGGCTGACACTTCTTTTCACCCAAATATTTCCGGATCATTCAACTTTATCCTATTTTTATTGTTTAGAATCAATTGAACAACCAAAATAGTCAACCATTCGAAAACAAAATAAAATGGAGAATAGAAGGACAATCAACCATAGGGTTCCCCAACTAAAGACCACACAAAGGCCACAGGGCATGAGAATAGTAATTGCCATTGCGGCACTTTTTATTTTAGGGCTAACGAGTTGCAACCGCACTCATAAGAATAGCGACACAAGACCGGTCATTTCGGTGAGCATCTTCCCGGTGAAAACCATCATCGACCGATTATCGGATCAATACTACCAGGTGAATGTAATGATCCCTAAGAATATTGGACACTCCGACTACAGTCCCACTGCCCGCCAAATGAAGGACTTGTCCACATCAAAGGCCTATCTGGCCATTGGCCCTTTGGATTTTGAACTCACCTGGGGTGAACGACTAAAAAGCGTGAGCCTGGAGATGGCTTGGATCGACCTTTCAAATGGGATTGACCTCATTGATGGGCACGTATGCAACCACGAAGGAGATGAGCACCATCACCATACCGCCGCTTACGACCCACACTATTGGATGTCGCCGCTGTCGGCCATGAAAATGGTTGAAAACATCAAGGATGAATTGATCAGGCTCAATCCTGAAATCAAAAGCGTGGTTGAGAAAAACCATCAGGCTCTGCAATTGGAAATGAATGCCATACATCAGGAACTCATTTCGGTTGCGGAAGCAAACGACAGCCTGACCTTTATGATCTACCACCCAGCCTTGGGATACTTGGCACGCGACTATGGCTTCAACCAGCTGGAGATGGAGGAAAACGGGAAGGCTCCGACGCCGGTGGGTCTGAAAAGGCAGATTGAAAGGGCACGTGACATGAATGTCAAAATCATGTTTGTACAACAAAACTTCGACGTCAACAATGCCAAAACGGCTGCCGAAGAGATTGGGGCACGCATCATCCAAATCAACCCCGAAAGCGAAGCCTGGTTGGAAGAACTTCAACAAATAGCCAAC
>JAGPIS010000173.1 GCA_018054835.1 Breznakibacter sp.
AACCATCCGATTTTTGCCGGACAGTTGAATTTTTTGTTGTTTCTGGCGTTGATAGGGTTTATTTATATCACCCATCATTACGATGTGGAAAAGAAACTTGAGATAGCAGCCACTTTGAGTAAGGAAAACCAAGAGTTGCGTTATCATTCCATTTCAACATCATCGGAGCTGATGTTCATCAGCAAACAGAGTGAGGTAATTAGACAAATAGAAGAGGCAGGCATTGACTTGGAGCAAATGACCACACCTCCGCGCACCCTAAAAATGAATTAACGGTAATGAGCATCAAGCAAATTATCATTCGACGTTTTATTGTTGTGTATGTGCTCGTTGTAGCGCTTGCCTTTTGGGTTTTGTTTCAATTTGTCAAACTGAAAGTTTTTGATGGTGCCGAATACATGCGCAATGTGAGGCAAATAACTGAGAAGGATATAACCATTGAGGCTAACCGGGGTGACATATTGGCTGTTGATGGTCGCAAATTAGCCTGCTCGGTGCCGAGCTATCGTATTTATATGGACTTGAACGCCCAAGGCTTAACCGATCAGGTGTTCAATGCCAATGTGGATGCACTGGCCCATAAGTTGGCAGCATTTTTTCGCGACTCGCCTGCTTCTGTCTATAAAACAAGGCTGAAACGCGCCCGGATGCAAGGCAACCAATATTACCTGGTGAACCCTAGGCGGATTTCGTACACCGAATATCAGAAGGTGAAAGAGTTTCCCATTTTTAATTTGGGACCCAACAAAGGAGGATTCATTCCGGAACAGAACCATCATCGCAAATTGCCTTTCGGTCTGCTGGCTTCGCGCACCATTGGAAAGCTCTATCTCGACAAGCAGCAGGGCGGTATGGTGGGTATCGAACACGCCTACGATGAAGATTTGCGTGGTGAGGATGGCATCAGCAATCTGATGCGGCTCTCCAATAGGTGGATCCGCTATGAACAAGTGTCACCTGAGGACGGCAAAAGTGTTGTGTCCACCATCGATATCGACATCCAGGATGTGGCGGAGTATTCGCTGATGAAACAGTTGAAGAAACACAATGCACACCATGGAGTTGCCATCCTGATGGAGGTGAAGACTGGTGCGGTGCGCGCCATTGTTAACCTGCACCGGAACGCCGACAATCAGTATATAGAGGATCATTACAATTATGCCATAGGTGAAGTTTCGGAACCCGGTTCTACCTTCAAGCTGGCATCCATAATTGCGGCACTCGAAGATGGGTTGGTGGAATTGGACGACACCATCAATACCTTCAAGGGGGCATTCCGGTATTACGACCGCATCATGCGCGATTCCAAGGAGGGCGGACATGGCGTGGTGACAGTTCGAGAGGCGTTTGAAAACTCGTCGAATATTGGCATCTCACGGCTTATCGATAGGGTTTATGGCAAGCAACCTGAGCGTTTTTTGGAGAGGCTTAAAGATATGGGGCTTGCCGATTCCCTTGGTATTGAGATCCGTGGAGAAGGGAAGCCGATGATAAAGGATCCTTCGGATAAGACTTGGTCGGGCATTACGTTGCCATGGATGTCGATAGGATATGAGGTGATGATGTCGCCGCTCCATATGTTGACATTTTACAATGCCATTGCCAACGATGGGAAGATGATGCGTCCCCGCTTTGTGGAAGGGCTGATGGAACATGAGTCCATGGTTGACCGCAATAGCCCTTATGTGTTGAACTCTTCCATCTGCTCCCATGGCACCATTCAGAAAGTTAAGGAATTATTGAAAGGGGTGGTGGAAAATGGCACGGCGCAAAATATTAAAGGCACGCCTTATGGTATTGCCGGTAAAACTGGTACTGCCCAGATTGCCCGAGGGGTGGGTGGGTATAAGTACCAAGGGAATGTCAATTATTTGGCTTCGTTTGCAGGTTACTTCCCTGCCGACGACCCGGTGTACAGCTGTATTGTGGTGGTAACCGGACCCAGTAACAATGTGTATTACGGCAACGTGGTGGCCGGGTCGGTATTTAAGGATATTGCCGACCGGGTGTACGCTGCCGCCTATAATAACCCCGAAATAGAGATCAATTACAGGATTCCCGACAGCAAAAAGCTGCCCCAGACCAAGGGGGGGGATAAAAAGGAGCTGGAACGGGTGTTGAGGGACCTCGATTTTGATATTCAGAACCGGAAGGTAGATTGCCAATGGGTGTCGGCCAAAGCCGGGGAGGAAGCTGTTAAGTTTAAGGCAAAGCATTTTCCCGAAGGCATTGTGCCCGACGTGAGGGGTATGGGTGCTAAAGATGCTGTCCGAATTTTGGATGGTGCTGGTTTAAATGTTGTGATTTCCGGAGTTGGCCGGGTTGTACAGCAATCCATTGCTGCAGGACAACCGCACCGCAAGGGGGCTACCATATATATAAGATTAGGTTGAAATGGAAAAACAGTTAACAGAAATTGTGCAAGGGTTGACCATTGAAGAGCAAATTGGTCGGGCCGATTTACGGATTGCATCGATTGTGTTCGATAGCCGCCAGGCGGGTGCTCAATCACTTTTTGTGGCACAAAAAGGGGTGGTATCCGATGGACATCAATATATACCGCAGGTTTTTGCCAGCGGTTGCCGCGTTGTGGTATGCGAAACCAAGCCCGATGAGATCCCCTCCGATGCGGTTGTTCTGGTGGTGAAGGATTCGCACAAAGCCTTGGGGTTGTTGGCTTCGGCATTTTACGGTCACCCTTCTCAATTATTGAAGCTGGTAGGCGTCACCGGAACCAATGGGAAAACCACCACGGCCACCCTGTTGTACGAGATGGCCGGCTTTTTAGGCTATAAGGCAGGGCTGTTTTCAACCGTGGTGAATTATATTGGAACCCGGGAGGTGCCTGCCACGCACACCACCCCCGATGCCGTGTCGCTCAATGCTATGATGTACACCATGGTGGAAGAGGGTTGCGAATACTGTTTCATGGAAGTGAGCTCCCACAGCGTCGATCAACAGCGGATTGCCGGGTTGACTTTTGCCGGTGGTATCTTCACCAACATCACGCACGACCATTTGGATTACCATAAAACATTCAGTGCCTACATTCAGGCCAAGAAAGGCTTTTTCGACGCATTGCCCGCCCAGGCTTTTGCCCTGACCAATGGCGACGACAAGAATGGCATGGTGATGCTTCAAAATTGCCAAGCTACCAAAAAAAGCTATTCCATTAGGTCGATGGCCGATTTCCGCGCGCGGATCATCGAGCACTCCTTTGAGGGGATGCAGCTGATGATTGACCAGCGGGAATTGTGGACCCCTTTTGTGGGCGCTTTCAATGTTCAGAATCTGTTGGCGGTTTACGGAGCCTGCCTTCTGTTGGGTTTCAACCAGGATGAGGTGTTGGTGGCATTAAGCCGGTTGATGCCGGTGAGTGGCCGTTTCGAAACCATCCGGTCGAACCAGGGAATTACCGCTATTGTGGATTATGCCCACACGCCGGATGCCTTGCGCAATGTGATTTCCACCATCAACGAGATACGGGAACCCCATCAGCAACTGATTGCCGTGATTGGTGCCGGGGGCGACCGCGATGCCACCAAACGTCCCTTGATGGCCAAGGAGGCCATTGAAGGGTGTTCCAAAGTGATTTTGACTTCCGATAATCCGCGCAGTGAAGATCCTGAGAAGATTATTGAGGATATGATGGCTGGCGTGGATTACAAAGGCCGCATCAAAGTGCTTTCCATCGTCAACCGGCGCGAGGCAATCAAGACGGCTGTTGCTGTGGCGCGTCCCGGCGACATCATACTGGTGGCCGGCAAAGGCCACGAAACCTATCAGGAGATCAAGGGCCAGCGGTCACATTTCGACGACCGGGAAGTGGTTAGGGAGTGTTTTTGTTGAATTGTTAAAGCATTTGCAATATGTTATATTATTTGTTTCAATATTTGGGCACCATGGATTTTCCTGGCGCGCGCATGTTTCAGTACATTTCGTTCCGTGCCGGTTTGGCGGTGATTGTTTCGCTGCTTTTTGCCACCATCTTTGGAAAGATGATCATCCGGTTGCTTCAGAAGCAGCAGATCGGGGAGCTGGTGCGTGACCTCGGTCTGGAAGGTCAACTCCAGAAAAAGGGGACACCCACCATGGGCGGGGTCATCATCATTGCCTCCATTCTGTTGCCCACCCTGTTGCTCACCCGTCTGGAGAATGTTTACATTATCCTGATGGT
>JAGPIS010000174.1 GCA_018054835.1 Breznakibacter sp.
AACATCCTGAAATAATTTTTAGTCGATAATACATTTTTCCATTGTTTCGACAGATGTTATGTGTCGATTTAAAAACAAAAAGATAAAAGAAACCAAATCCTTTTATCTTTTTTCAGTATCCAATCAAGTGGTTGTACTATTCTTCCTTGGCATTGGCTGGAAAACGATAGTAAACTTTGTCTTCCGAAAATTCCTGGGCTGCGATGCTTACAGCTTTAGGTAAACGCTCATAGAACCTTGAAATCTCAATTTGTTCACGGTTTTCAAATACCTCTTCCAGATTGTCGGTGTAGGAAGCGAATTCCTGGAGCTTTTTGCTCAGCTCTTCCTTCAGTTCCACACTAATCTGGTTGGCTCTTTTGCCCATAATGAGTACCGACTGGTAAACATTGCCGGTATCTTGTGATAATTCTGCAGTGTTCCAGGTAATGGTGTTAACCGGTGCATTACTCTTTTTGTAGTCTGTTGACATATCGGTATTATATTAATTTTCTACTACAACTTTATTACTTTTGCTAATCTCTTTTTGTGAATCCTGGAGTATTTTTTCAGCCTTCTTGATGAATTGGCTTTCGGGGAACTCATTGTAGAAGGCGTAATACTCGTCGATGGCTTCCCGGTAGCGCTCCTCTTTTTTCTCTTCCACACTGTTGACTGCCTGTATGTATTTGGCATCCAGAATCAAAAAGCTGAGCTCTTCACGGTATTTGGTGTCCGGATAATCCTTCAAGCTGTTCTGTGCTGCAATAACCGCACTCATGTAGTTGTTGCCCATGTAGTTGCCCAAATCGAAATAGAGTTTGGCATTCAGGTACGATTTGTAAACCAGCTTGTCACGCAACTCATCCATTATTTTTGTGGCTTCGCCCACCCTGGCACTGTTGGGGAACATATTGATGAAGAGCTGGAACTCGTTAATCGCACTTTCGGTGTCTGCTTGATCCAAACGGGGTTTGGGTGACAGTTTGTAATAGCAGAAAGCGCTCATAAATTGACACTCCTCAGCCTTTTCACCATTGGGGTAGGTTTTTACATACTCCCTAAAATAGTGTCCGGCCATGGTGTAATCCTGCAATCCATAAAGGGAGTTGGCATAAGTCACCAGTACTGTTTCGGCCTTGTCGGTACCCCTGTAGATGGTGGTTAATTGCCCCAGTAGGGTGGATGCCCGCATGAAATCTTCTTTGTTGTAATATTCTATCCCTTTTTGGTACCATTGCTCGTAATCCTGCGATTTTAACAGTTTCTGATATTGGCTGCACGAGGTGGCTGCCAAGAAAAATAGAATGATAATGCTGTGTTGTATAGAGAAAATTGACTTCATAATTGATGGACGGGTTTTATCTAATTTACTAATAGATAGTATAATAGTTGGTTTATGCTTGCAAAAATTATCAGGCAAAGATACATTTTCCTTTGGTTGTTGACAACATTTTGATTCAACATTTATTTTGACGATCAATTTTATTGTTGGCCATGCTTTGTGTGTTCACTGGGTCTTACGGTGATGTTGGAAACCGGGGTGCCAACAGAAAAGCGGTTTTTTTTCGACTTTTCAGTGCTAACGGATGAAAAAATATTACATTTGCCGGTAAAATTTTAAACTCAACATTGTGGACATATTTGATAAAATAAAACAAAACATGGGGCCGCTTGGCCAGTATGGAAAAGAAGCTCATGGTTATTTTATGTTCCCTAAATTGGAAGGTGAAATTGGACCTAAAATGAAATTCAGGGGCAAAGAGGTTTTGAACTGGAGCTTGAACAACTATTTAGGTTTGGCAAACCATCCCGAAGTTCGTCGTGTGGATGCGGAAGCTTCTGCCGAATGGGGTTTGGCTTATCCAATGGGTGCCCGTATGATGTCGGGACAAACCAGCAAACATGAGGAGTTGGAAGCCCGCTTGGCCGAGTTTGTCGGCAAACAGGATTCCTACCTGCTGAACTTTGGCTACCAAGGTATGGTTTCCATCATCGACACCCTTTGCGGTCGTAACGATGTGATTGTGTACGACAGCGAATCGCACGCCTGCATCTTGGACGGACTCCGTTTGCACATGGGCAAGCGTTTTGTTTTCCCACACAACGACATCGACAACCTGCGCAAACAGTTGGAACGTGCTACCAAATTGGCCGAAAAACAAAATGGCGGTATCCTGGTGATCACCGAAGGCGTTTTTGGTATGGCAGGCGACTTGGGTGCACTCGACAAGATTGTTGAACTGAAGAAGGAATTCAACTTCCGCATTTTGGTGGATGATGCCCACGGTTTTGGTACCATGGGTAAGACTGGTGCCGGTGTGGCCGAGCATTTTGGCGTGAGCGACCAGATTGATGTGATGTTTGGTACTTTTGCTAAGTCCATGGCCGGTATTGGTGGTTTTGTGGCTGCCGACGAAGAGGTGGTGAGCTTCTTGCGTTACAACATGCGCTCGCAGATCTTTGCAAAATCATTGCCCATGCCTATGGTGGTTGGTGCCCTGAAACGTCTGGAGTTGCTCCGCACCCAGCCTGAATTGAAAGAAAACCTTTGGAACATCGTTTATGCCCTTCAAAAAGGGTTGAAGGATGCCGGTTTCAATACAGGTCATACCGCATCGCCTGTGACGCCTGTTTTCCTGGATGGAACCATTCCCGAAGCGACCATGTTGATCATGGATTTGCGCGAGAATTACAATATCTTCTGCTCCATTGTAGTGTATCCCGTTATCCCCAAAGGACAAATCATGCTCCGCTTGATTCCAACGGCTGTACATACCATGGAGGATGTGGAATATACCATCAAGGCTTTCAAGGAAGTTAAAGAAAAATTATTGGCCGGTAAATACCGCAGCGATAAGATTGCCAGCGTTATTTGATTTGGTTCGATTCCATAGACTAAAAGGGCTGTCTGAAACATTGGACAGCCCTTTTGCTTTTCTGTTTTTTCGTAAACCATCTTTTTTCTCCGTTCTTTTTTTTACTTTAGTTGGCAGTTTATACCCTTATTGTTCATATCCATGTTGTTGGCCCTCGTCTCTTTTGTTCGCCCATTCCAGTCGCCCGTATTGGTTTTCGTGGTTGTATTGGCTGTTGTGTTGCTGGTTCCTGTGCTTTTCCGCCGCATTCGCATACCCGATATTATTGGTTTTATTCTTGCCGGGGTGGCTATTGGTCCTCATGGCCTGAATTTGGTTGGGCAGGACTCCATTGAGCTTTTTTCAACCATCGGGTTGCTCTTCCTCATGTTTATTGTTGGCTTGGAATTGGATTTGAACGAGTTCCAGCGTAATAAAAAGAAAAGTCTGGTCTTTGGATTGCTCACCTTCTTCATCCCGTTTTTCGTTGGATTTCCGGTCTGTTACTTTTTGCTCAACTACAGTTTGAAGGCTTCCATCCTTATTGCGAGCATGTTTTCCACCCATACCCTCATCTCTTATCCCATTGTGAGCCGCCTGGGCTTGTCGCGCCAGGAGTCGGTGATGGTGGTGGTGGGGGGCACTTTGTTTACCGATGTGGCCGTACTTTTTATCCTGGCTTTCATCACCGGGCAGAGCAACAACGCCACCTCTTGGTGGCCTCTGTTGTTAGTTTGTTCTGTTTTCCTGTTTATCGTGTTCGGGTTTTATGTGATGCCACGCGTGGCCAAATGGTTTTTCAAGCGCCACATCGATTTGCGTTATTCCCACTTTATCTTTGTGCTCTTCACAGTCTTTTTGTTGAGCCTTGTTGCTGAATTGGCCGGGTTGGAAATCATCATCGGGGCTTTTTCAGCCGGATTGATTCTAAGCCGCCTCATCGCCCACACATCCCCTTTGATGAACCGGTTGGAATTCACCGGCAACTCACTGTTTATCCCTATTTTTCTGATCAGCGTCGGTATGTTGGTTGACTTGAAGGTTCTCCTGAATGGTCCCATGGCCGTAACCGTCGCAGTGGTGCTTACCGTTGTAGCGCTGTTTGGCAAATGGCTGGCATCCTATCTCACCGCCCGCTGGCTGAAGATGCGTAATTTTGCCACCCGCTTGATATTCGGCCTCTCCAGCTCCCATGCAGCCGCTACCATTGCGGTGGTGCTGGTGGGTTTCAATCAAGGTATCATCGATGAAAATGTTTTGAACGGCACCATCTTGTTGATCTTGATCACCTGTGTGGTTTCGTCGATTGTCACTTCCTATGCGGCCCGTA
>JAGPIS010000034.1:0-4896 GCA_018054835.1 Breznakibacter sp.
GTAGGCGTTTCAATGGTCGTTTCGGAACTATGCCATTTACCATCAACCATCAATTTCCTAAAAATCAGGGGTGCCTACTCATCGGTTGGATCATCCATCCCCCGCTTCTTATCAATACCCACCTACGCAAAAAACGATGCCACAGGAAGTTGGGAGACCAACAGCTATATGCCTGTGGGAGAGCTTTATCCTGAACGTACAGAGTCATTTGAGACCGGAATCAACATCAAGATCTGGCATGGCCGTCTGAATTTGGATGCCACCTATTACCTATCGAACACATACAACCAAACCTTCCAACCATCCATTTCTGCATCCTCTGGATGGTCGTCCATGTACGTTCAATCGGGGAATGTCCGCAACACAGGGTTGGAACTGATTGCGACCTCCAACAACAAGTGGCATCAATTTTCCTGGAATACCAATTTCGTCCTCAGCTACAATAAAAACAAAATCATAGAGTTGGTTGATCGTTTTACTGATCCCACAGGAAAAATAGGATCGATCAACCGCATCTCACAAGGAGGAATTGGCTCCTCAGAAATAATACTAACCAAAGGGGGAACCATCGGCGATCTGTGGACAAAGACAGAAGTCAAAAAAGATGCCGATGGACAAATATGGATCAATCCCCAAACAGGCAAGCTTGCTATTGAGGAGAATGTGCTGAAAAAGGCTGGAAGTGTGCTTCCGAAATACAACTTAAGCCTGCGCAATGAATGGAGCTACAAAAATGTATCACTGGGTCTGATGTTTTATGCTCGTCTGGGTGGGGTAACCGTTTCCCAAACCCAAGCTATCCTGGATGGCCTGGGTGTATCGGAAGCCTCGGCACAAGCTCGCGATAACGGAGGAGTAATGGTTGGCGACCAGACTATTGATGCCCAAACCTGGTATGAAACCGTTGGTGCAGCAGGGGTCTATTCCCACTACATCTACAGTGCCAGCAATGTCCGGCTGCAGGAGGCCACGCTGACCTACACGCACTCTTTGAATCTATGGGATAGGAAAACAATTGTCACCGTTTCAGTCCTGGGGAAAAATCTTTGGATGATTTACAACAAATCACCATTTGATCCTGAAGTCACGCCTTCAACAGGAACCTACTTCCAAGGATTTGATTACTTCATGCAACCTGGATTAAGGAATTATGGATTCAGCATTCGCTTACAATTATAAAACAACTGGCCATGAATCAAATACTTCCTCATCTAAAATTTATTGCGCTGGTGCTTGGTTTATTCATCCAAGCGTGCACCGGGAATTTTGATGAGATCAACAGGAACCCATATCAACCAACAGATAGAGACCTCCAAGGCGACAACTATAAACTGGGGGCATTTCTCCCCCAACTCCAAAACAATGTATGCCCGACACAAGAGAACGATTACCAAATGTGCCAAAACCTAATAGGGGATGTGTACGGACGGTACATGTCGATCACCAACGATGCTTGGAAAACCAGCTACTCAACATTCAATGCACCTACCAATTGGATCAACTACCCATTCAACTCTGTTTTCACAAAGATTTATGGTGCCTGGAGCCAAATAAAAAAAGAGACCAATGGTAAAGGAGAGATATTTGCCTGGGCTCAATTATTGCGCATTGCAGCCATGCACCGCATGAGCGACCTGTATGGCCCCATCCCATACAACAATGTGGCTGATGGATCCATTGCTGTTGCCTATGACGACCAACAAACTGTCTATTCATCTTTCTTCACCGATCTCAACAATGCCATAGAGGTGTTAACCGATTATGTGTCAGAAAATAGCGGATTATCACCATTGGCCGATTACGACTATGTCTATTCAGGTAAGTTGGAACAGTGGATCCGGTTTGCCAATTCTTTGAAACTCCGTTTGGCACTCAGGATTGTGTATGCCGACCCTACGCTGGCAAAAAAGATGGCCGAAGAGGCCATTTCGCACCCCATAGGCATCATTGCGAGCAACAGCGACAATGCTGCCATCACCTGCTCCACAAACCCGATAAAAGTGATGTGGGATGCTTACTCCGACACACGGGCATGCGCCGACATAATTGCTTACATGACCAGCTACCAAGATCCCCGCACCGATAAATACTTTTTGAAAGGAAACATCAATGGGCAGCAGGGATACTTTGGCCTAAGAAGCGGAATCAACATCAAAAGCAAAGCTTGGGCCTTGCAATATTCTGCCCCACAAATCAATACCACCGACAAGCTTATGTGGTTAAATGCAGCCGAAGTGGCATTCCTGATGGCAGAAAGTGCCTTGCGTGGTTGGAATATGGGCAATTCAGCTGACCACTTCTACAACAAAGGCATCCAACTCTCGTTCGACCAATATGGAGCCACTGGCTTAGACCGCTATATTGCCAACAATACTTTGAAACCCTCCTTTTACGAAGATCCTTATGGGGAGTTTTCAGAGACAATCAAAAACACTACCTCCATCCAGTGGGAAGAAAATGCGCCCTTTGAAGAGAAGCTGGAACGAATCATCACTCAAAAATGGATCGCCATGTACCCAATGGGTATGGAGGCATGGAGTGATTTCCGACGCACAGGGTATCCTCGATTCCTTCCTGTGCTGGTAAACAATGGCATAGGGGTTTCTTCGGAAAAACTAGCCAGGCGGATCCCCTTCCCCCCTTCGGAACTTGAAAACAACCGGGATAATTATCTGGAGGCCATTTTTCTTTTGGGTGGTAACGACACCTATTCAACCCGGCTCTGGTGGGATCAAAAACCTTTAACTAAATAATCTAACCCTATGAAAAACTTCAAAACCTTAGTGCCATTCATCTGCGCAGTAGCAATGCTTCTGCTAACCAATTGCAGCAGCAGCGAAAAAAAACAAGACTCCCGCTTCAATGGCGACATCCTTAACCTGGACGACTCCCTAATGGATAGCCGACAGCCTATTAATGCCATTGCTACACTGGCCAAACGTGATGCAGATAAAACGATCAACCTCGATCCAGAAAATATTGCCCAAGCCCTGGAAGAAGCAAAGAGCTATGCAGAAGCCATCATCATCGTCGGCAACCATACAGTTGTAAAAATCACCGACTTTAACGACTGCAAAAAATCATCCTCGTGGAAAACGAATATGCCCTACGGAAAAGGTTTTGTGCAAAACAAAGGTTTGAACAAATGTTCGGACTATCTCAATCAACTGATAGGGCAACCCGATAAACAAGAGCGGGTGCTGTACCTATTCGGCAAGGCTCATTAATAGGCGGGAGGCTTTAGCCTATTTGAAACGAATTAGGGTGCTAATTGATACAGAAACCTACAATTGCCCTATCTTTGCACCATGCAAAAACTATCGCACACCATAAAAGATGGATTGGGACGGATGGGAATCCACAAGCTCAATGCTATGCAAGAGTCAGCCCTCCTATCGGTTGAGAAACATCCAGATGTGGTGTTGCTCTCCCCCACAGGATCGGGCAAGACACTGGCATTCATGCTCCCCATTCTCAATATGCTGGATCCGGAAAACAAAAACATCCAAGCGCTCATCATTGCCCCTTCGCGCGAATTGGCCATTCAAATCGAACAAGTGTTCAAGCAACTGGGAACGGGTTTCAAGGTAAATTGCTGCTACGGCGGGCATCCCTTCAAAACTGAGGTGAACAACCTGACCCATCCTCCAGCGCTCCTGGTGGGAACTCCGGGCCGTATTGCCGACCATTTGCGCCGCAACAGTTTTGATGCCATCGGCATCCGCACCCTGGTGCTCGATGAGTTCGACAAAGCCTTGGATCTGGGTTTCATGCGCGAGATGAAAGAGATCATCGAGCAGCTGCCCCGCATACGGAGAAGGATTTTAACTTCGGCCACCCCCATGGACGAGATACCAACCTTTACCGGCATCCACAACCCGGTGGTGCTGGATTATTTGGAGAAAGATGTTCAACCCAACCGGTTGACGGTAAAAGGTGTGCGTTCCGAAGGGCGCGACAAGCTGGATGCTTTTATCCGCCTGATTTCCCATTTGGGAAACGCCCCCATGCTGGTGTTTGTGAATCATCGCGAGTCGGCCGACCGCATTAGCACCCAACTGTTTGCCAAAGGCATTGCGCATGGCATCTTCCATGGCGGCATGAAACAGGAGGAACGCGAGCGGGCACTGATCACCTTCCGCAATGGAAGCCACCATTTGTTGGTGACAACCGACCTGGCTTCGCGGGGGCTCGATATTCCCGACATCCAGTACATCATCCATTACCACTTGCCCACCACCGCCGAAGCCTACATCCACCGCAATGGCCGCACAGCCCGCATGAAAGCCAGCGGAACAGCCTACCTATTGCTGGCCGAAGGGGAATCCATCCCGGAATACATCGGCGAAGAACCCGTTTGGGAGGAATTGCCAGTGCAAGGCGATCTTCCGGAGCCGGCCGACTGGGTGACGCTCTACATTGGCAGCGGCAAGAAGGACAAAGTCAACAAAGTGGATATTGTGGGGCTGTTCCTTCAAAAAGGGAAGCTGAAGAAAGACGAATTGGGATTGATCGATGTTTTAGACTACTCGGCCTTCGTAGCCATCCGAAGCAACAAGGTGAAAAAAGTGTTGGAACTTTTGAAAGAGGAGAAGATCAAGGGGAAGAAACTCAAGATTGAATTGTCGAGATAGAAACATTCTTCTCTCAAAAATAGACTAAAATAGGCTCTATCTCGATTTGTATGGGTCGCGATATTTTGGAAAGATATTGCTCTGCTTTTTCACGTTTGAATTTAAAGGACTGATTAATTATGGTTACCCCTTGCGGTGCTGGTTCCGGACAATGCCATAACCGATTCGCCACAAAGTCACATTAAACTCACATCAAAGTCACATTAAACTCACATTAAATTCGATTGCAATTGAATTTAATATGAGTTTGGTATGGATATAC
>JAGPIS010000034.1:4996-13874 GCA_018054835.1 Breznakibacter sp.
GTGCTGGTTCCGGACAATGCCATAACCGATTCGCCACAAAGTCACATTAAACTCACATCAAAGTCACATTAAACTCACATTAAATTCGATTGCAATTGAATTTAATATGAGTTTGGTATGGATATACTTCAAGTTTGGTAAATGCATGAAGAATTAAGGCAAAAACAAACCCTTGATTGATTCTTAGCGGGCAATCACAAAAAAAGGCCTCTACCTCCACGATCCACTTTTTTCAAACAACCGCTCACCATTTTCTCTCGTACATTTTTATTATTCTTTCGGACGAAAATCTCATCCGAATGGACTATCCTTTTAGCATTACGGACGCATCACTCACTCCTCCTCAGGCGAATGGAACATCTTTGCATCACGCATGGGATTCATGGGAAAAGTATCTTGGGAGTTTGAACGAATCAAAAACAAACCTCCCTCCCATTCGTGAATGACCACTCAGATGTATAGGGATTCGATTGAACTCCATTGGGACATATTGTGGATGACAACAATAAACATGAACGAAAAAACTATTTAATAAAAATGCGATATATGAAGAAGAATTTTTTGATGATTTTATCTCTTATAGCGAGTAGTGCTTTTGCTACTCAATATGATGTGAAATCACCCAATGGGAAAATAAAAATCCTCATTGAAACCGAACCGGTTGCAACTTACTCGGTAAGTTTCGAAGGGAAAGAAGTCTTAGCTCCTTCGCCCTTATCAATGACATTTGATGATGGGAGAACCATAGGGAGAACCATGAAAGAAATAACTATCAAACGGGACTCAAAAGATGAAGTCATTAAACCTGTTGTCCGACAAAAATGCGAAAGCATTGACAATAAATACAATGGACTGACATTAACCTCGAAAGATTACCAAGTGCATTTCCGTGCATACGACGAGGGAGTTGCCTACCGTTTCGAGACAGATTTCCCAAGGAATGTAAAAGTCATGAGTGAAGAAGTGGCCTATTGCTTTCCTGACGATTACAAGGTTCTTTTTGGTGAAGAACGAAGCATTTTGTCAGCACAACAGGTTCTCTACAAAGATCTGAAACTATCGGAAATTCAAACCGACAAATTTTGCAGTACCCCAATGATAGTCAAACCTGACGATAAAATAAGGATATTGATTACCGAATCCGATTTGGAAAGCTACCCCGGAATGTTCCTGAAAAAACAGGGCGACTATGAGTTGGGTGGCAAATTTGCTGAATTTGCATTGGCAGAGAAAGAGACCAAGGACAGGATTTCCTATCCTACGAAAAGGGCAAATTATTTGGCTGACACAAAAGGGAAAAGAACCTACCCTTGGAGAACAATGATCATTGCAAAAGACGACAAAGACCTGTTAAACAGCCAACTGGTTTATAAACTGGCACCTCAGTCAAAAGGGGATTATTCATGGGTAAAACCCGGTAAAATCTCGTGGGATTGGTGGAATGCGTCCAGTGTTTGCGGAGTTGATTTCAAATCAGGAATAAACACCGAAACCTATAAATACTTCATTGACTTTGCTTCGAAATACGAAATTGAATACATCGTCATCGACGATGGATGGTCGGAAGAGTGGGATGTTACCAAGCCTGTTGCCAACATGGACATGGACGAATTGATGGCTTATGGCAAGTTGAAAAATGTGGGTATTATCCTTTGGGTTTCATGGGTTCCGTTTGAACAAAAAATGGACGAAGCCTTTGAACTCTATAAAAAATGGGGGGTAACGGGTCTGAAAATAGACTTTATGAATCGGGACGATCAACGCATGGTCGATTTCTACTACACGGTAGCAAAAAAGGCAGAAAAACATAAAATGTTAGTCGATTTCCACGGATCGTATAAACCCACAGGATGGTCGCGAACCTTCCCCCACGTAATGACTTCCGAAGGTGTTGCCGGATTGGAACAATGCAAATGGTCGGCAGTAGCAACTCCAAAGCACAATGTGACATTACCGTTCATACGGATGGTGGCCGGCCCCATGGACTACACTCCAGGTGGGATGAACAACCTTCATGAGAAAGACTTCAAGATTTGGTTTGATACTCCTGCCACAATTGGCACCCGCTGTCACCAGTTAGGCATGTATGTGGTTTACGAAAGCCCTTTGCAAATGTTAGCCGATTCCCCATCACACTACTACAAAGAGGGCGATTGCATGGAATTTCTCAGCAAAGTGCCTGTGGTTTGGGATGAAACTCGTGTTCTGGAAGGTGTTATTGGTGAGTATGTTGTAGTGGCCAGAAGAAAAGCAGACAAATGGTACATAGGTGGAATGACCGGTGAAAAAGGGAAATCTTTTGACATCGTGCTGGATTTTATTGATGGGACCAAAACGATGACCAGTTGGGAAGACGGAACCAATGTGGCCATTCAAGCAAGGGATTACAGAAAGAAAACAACTCAAGTGAGCAAAGGCAACACAATTACCATAAATATGTACGATGGAGGTGGTTATGTAGCCATTATCGAATAGAGATTTATTAAATCCATTAATGTTAAACCTAAATTATCTTATTGTGGAAAAATCAATTCAAGTGAAGTATGGCAGGAATATCTTCCCCTTAAAAGGTATTGCCGTATTCTTAATTTCAATGCTTATTCCTTTTATTGCATATGCACAAACATATGCAGTAAAAGGAGTCGTGAAAAATGCCGCCGGAGAACCGGTTCCTGGTGTGCACGTGGTAATAAAAGGAACCTTTACCGCCAGTGCAACCGACATGAATGGTGCTTACTCAATCAATGTGAATGGCCAAGAAGTGTTGGTGTTTTCAGCCGTTGGATTCAATCCTAAAGAAGAAGCGGTGAACGGACAAAGCACGATTAATGTAATTTTAACTGACAACCAGCAATTATTGGACGATGTGGTGGTTGTGGGTTACGGAATGCAAAAGAAGGCAACTGTCACCGGAGCAATCTCAAGCATCAAGGGCGAAAAACTGAAATCCTCGGGAGCCACCAACTTGTCAAACGCTTTTGCAGGTAGAATTCCGGGTGTAATTGCCACCAACCGCTCTGGCGAGCCTGGTTCCGACTGGTCCGAGTTACTGATTCGAGGGAAAGGGACTTTAAACAACAATTCGCCACTCATCGTGATTGACGGGGTGGCCAACCGCATGGGACTAGAACGGTTGAACTCGAACGACGTTGAATCCATCACCGTGTTGAAGGATGCATCCGCTGCCATTTATGGAGCCCAGGCTGCCAACGGTGTAATCCTGGTGACCACCAAATCGGGCACAAATTCAAAGCCAACAATCTCATACAATGGCTCTTATACACTCTCTCAAAACACCCGCACGCCCGACTTGATGAATGCGTATGAGTTTATGGTTTACGACGATGAAATCAAAAAACATTTGGGCAGGCAACCTTTGTATGAAAACATCAAGAATGGATACTTGGACGGCACGATCGACCAGATTAAATATGGCGACACAGACTGGATGAAGGTGATATTCAGAGATTTTGCTCCTCAAACCCGACATTCCTTATCTGTATCGGGTGGATCGGAAAAAGTGAAATACTATATTTCGGGAGATTACATGTATCAGGAGCCCCAGTTCCGGAATACCGTTTTGAACTTCAACACTGCTCAAGTACGCTCCAATATTGACGCACAAATCACAAGGGATTTGAATGTGGGGCTTCAGCTGTCAGGCCGCAGGGAGAAACGCAACAACTCAATTTACACCTCCAAAACCATTTTCTGGGAGGGATTCAACACTTATCCATTCTTGCACGATTATTATCCAAACGGGCTACCAGGTCCTGGATTAGCTTGGGGTAACAACCTGGCCATTCTGGCCGCTGGAAAGGAAACTGGGTACGATCGCGTTGAAGATTTCTTTGCCGACTCCAAAGTGAGCTTTAAATTGGATATGCCATGGATCACCAAAGGTTTATCCGTGTCGGGTTATGCCGCATTCGACTTGCGTTTCAACTCACGAAAACAATTTTGGGACATGTGGGATACCTATCGTTACAACCCAGGTACTGGGAACTACGATAAGCAAACCACCAATATGGATTACAACATCAACCTCAATCAATCTTCGGACAATAGCCACTCAACAACGATGCACTTCCGTGCGGCCTATGATCGCACTTTTGGCAATCACAGTGTAAGTGCGTTTGCTGCCTATGAGCAGAATGAATACGGGGGTGAGAATTTTTTTGCCTGGAGAGGTTATTTTTTAAGCAATAAAATTGATTACCTGGATGCCGGTGCCGATAAGGACAAAACAAACGGGGGGCGTGGATATGTATCTGCCCGCCAGAACATGTTCGGAAGGGCAAACTATGCTTACAAGGATAAATATTTAGCTGAATTCACATTGCGACACGATGGCTCCATGAATTTTGCGAGTAAAGAGCGATGGGGAACATTCCCCGGCGTGTCGTTAGGCTGGAGATTGAGTGAAGAAGGATTTATCCGAAACAACGCACCTTTTATCAATGATTTAAAAATCAGGGGTTCTTGGGGTAAACTTGGCAACGACAGAGTTGATCCATTCCAATATTTAAGTACCTATGTCATGGGCGATGGTGCGATATTGGGTGCTACCCCAGCAAAAGACAAAGGGTTTGCGCCTGGCAGAATAGGGAACCCATTCATCACCTGGGAAAAGGTGGACACAAAAAATATTGGCGTTGAAGGGGATTTCTGGAACCAGATGTTGAGCTTTAGTGCTGAATACTTCCATCAGAACAGGAAAGACATCCTCACGCCAAAACAGGCATCAATCCCTGACTATACCGGACTGACGCTACCCGATCAAAACATCGGTGAAGTACAGAACCAGGGATTCGAAGTGATGCTGAACCATCGTAATAAAATAGGGAATGTCAACTACAACCTTGGTGGCAACTTGACATTTACCAAAAACAAGATCATATTCTTTGATGAGGCCGCAAACAAACCAGAATGGCAAAGAAGAACAGGTCATTCCATCGATTCATGGTTGATTTATAAGACCGATGGCATCTACCAAACCATGGAAGAGGTGAACTCAACACCCCACTTACCGGGAGCCAAACCGGGCGATATCAAATACCTCGACATTGACGGCAACAAGGAGATAACCAGCAACGACCGTGTTTTGGATTATTCAAGCAACATTCCTGAAATCGTTTACGGTATTAATTTAGGAGTTGAATGGAAAGGTGTTGAAGTCAACATGCTTTGGACTGGCCAGGCAAATGCCAAGCAAATGATTGTGCCCTACTCATACAATCTAGACCGCGAATTCTACAATAACCGTTGGACTTCGGCAGAAAAAACACCGAATGCCAAATACCCAAGAGCATTCAATAAGGATGACAAAATCAACAACTTATGGTCAGACTTTTGGTTGTATGATGCATCATTTATCCGGTTGAAGGACGTGCAAATTGCCTACAACCTACCCAAAGAATGGATGCAAAAAATAGGTGCAAACAGCGTGCGGTTGTATGTGATTGGCAGCAACTTATTCACGTTGGATAAGATTAAATTCCAAGATCCGGAATCCAATGCAACATCAGCAGGACAATATTATCCACAACAACGCAGCTTCACTTTCGGCTTAAATGTGAGTTTCTAACACAAATAAATAAACTATGAAAAACAATATATTTAAACACCTATGCTTCGCGGTATTGTTGACCTGTGGCATATCATGCGACCTTTTGGATGTGGAACCGTTGGACTCCTATACCGAAAACAATATTTTCTCTGATCCGGCTCTAACAGAAGCCTATGTCAAGAAAAATTACACCATGCCGCGCAACGGTTGGGGGCAGTCTTCAATGCGTTTTATTTCTGACGAATGCATGAACAATTTCAATTGGCAAGGTGCCTGGACCATCAATGAGGGGGAGATGACACCTGATCAATTTGGGGGATTCAGCACTTGGACCAATTACTATTGGAATATCCGCAACTGCAACATCTTTTTCAGTAACGTTGAGAAATTGGATACCGATGAAGCAACCCGCAATCTATTGATCGGAGAGATGACATTTTTCCGTGCATTCTATTACATGGACTTGGTTAATAAATTCGGGGGAGTTCCTTTGATCACAAGGACATTCGAACTGAACGACCCCAATATGATGATTGGTCGTGCATCGTACGAAGAATGCGCTGACTTTATCATTTCGGAATTCGCCAAGGCAGCTGCATTACTTCCCAACACGCACAGCGGAAAGAACTTTGGTCGTGTCACCAAAGGAGCTGCCCTAGCTTATAAATGCAGGATGCAGCTGTACGCTGCCAGCGCTCTCTGGAACAAAACCAACGATGTCGCAAAATGGTCAGCCGCAGCCAAATCAGCCGAAGAGGTGATGGCTTTGGGATACTCTCTTGATCCAGATTACAAAGGATTATTCTTGAACCACATGAGCCCTGAAATCATCTTCCAACGCCTTTACACATCCGAATTTGGCCACTGGTTCGATTGGCAAAACACACCAAACGGTTGGAATGGCTATTCGGCAACGTGCATCCTTCAAAACATGGTGGACAGCTATGAAATGGAAGACGGCACCATGCCAGATCCCTCAATTTATGCTACGTCCACATCCAATCCTTGGCGGAACCGGGATCCCCGATTCTATGCAGCCATTGTTTGCGATGGGCAACAATTCCGCAATGGGGTAGTCGATTTTTGGGTCAATGAAGATGGAAAAACAGGCGGATCAGACAGCGAATTCGGAACCGATGCATGGAATTTCGCCAAAACGCACTACACCATCCGTAAATTCATGGATGAGTCCCTGGTCAACATTTGGTCCGATAAAGGCCAGCAGCCCTGGATCTATTGCAGGTTGGCAGAGATCTACCTGAATTATGCTGAAGCAAAATTCCATATGGGAGATGAAGCAACAGCCCGGGAATATGTGAACAAAATACGCCAAAGGGCAAGGGGTGGTCGTCCAAATATTGTTCCCGACGTCACAGAATCAGGCGATGCTCTTATGAAACGGATCCAACACGAACGTAAAATTGAACTTGCATTCGAAGATCACCGATTCTACGACGTTCGCCGGTGGAAGATCGCAGACCAAACGGAAAATTTTGAAGCAAAGGGCATCAAGATTGTGAAAAAAGCAAATGGCGATAAGAGTTACTCATTTTACAAGGTTCAGGATCGGAAATTCCTGCCTCAACACTATTTATTTCCTATCCCGCAAACAGAAAGGGATAAGAATTCCTTATTGGAGCAAAATCCAGGTTACACCAAATAGTAATCATCAATAAAAATTTTCGGGAACAGGAATATGTTCCCGAAAATTTATTTCATTTGTAACAGATGCAAACAACAATGAACAAATTCATATCTACAGGGCTCTTGGCTGCCCTTTTTTTCTCCACGCCTTCCATTGATGCAACCAACAGGTGGAAAACAACTCCCGATGGTGGAATTGTATGGATTACCCAGGAAGGCTCTCCACATTACGACCACATAGAGATGAGTGGCAAAAAAGTTTCTGCTGTTTTACGCTATGGCATAAACGAACGCAATCAATTTGTCCTCAACAAAAGCATGGTGTGGCCAATGTTGCGTACCCTGCCCAACAACACACATGCCAGCTTGATGCGCCGTTTCAATGTAAGTCTCCCCGACTTGATACAGGTGAACGGCCTCTCCCTCACCAACGAAAAGGTGACTCAAATTTCGTTGAAAGGAATCATGCAGGTCAACAGCGACTTTACGATTGGACGAAATGGTTGCCTGTCACTCACCCGGCAAATAGCTCCTTCAGTGGATAAACCAGCATTACTGGAGACGTATAAACTGGTCAACAAAGGAAAAGACAAACTGAGCATTGAAGTTCCTTATTTCAAATCCATTATAGAATCGGATCCTTCAAAAGGGGTAAAAGGAAGTTACCATGCAGAGTATGTCATCAACCACCCGGGTTTCTACCAATTGTTACCTGGTGAGTCCATCAACCTTTCGGCCTATACAATTGCCTACGAAAAAGGCAAACCCGAAAGCATAGGAGATGTGGATTACGAATTGGCGCTCCGAAAAGGCTTGGTCGACCAATGGACATCCAATTTAGTGCTCGAAACACCGGACACTGTTTTAAACACCATGTTTGCGTTCTCAAAAATTAGGGCCTGCGAAAGCATATATGAAACAAAAGGAGGCCCCATGCACGGACCTGGCGGAGAATCCTATTATGCTGCCATTTGGGCAAACGATCAGGCAGAATACATCAACCCCTTCTTCCCTTATATGGGATACGAATATGGCAACCTATCGGCAGTAAACTCCTACAACCATTTCGCTCGATTCATGAATGATTCATGGCAACCCATCCCAAGTTCCATCATTGCGGAAGGCGACGACATCTGGAATGGCGTTGGGGATAGAGGAGATGCCGCAATGATTGCGTATGGTGCGGCTCGGTACGTCTTGGCTTCGGGGAATAAAGAGGAGGCCGTAAAACTGATGCCTTTAATTGAATGGTGTTTGGCTTATTGCCATAAAAAAAAGAACGAACATGGCGTGGTGTCATCCGATACCGACGAACTGGAAAACCGTTTCCCTTCGGGCGATGCCAACCTTTGCACCTCAACGCTCTATTATGATGCCCTCCTTTCAGCTTCATATCTATGTCACGACATGGGCAAAGCCGCCCAGGCCTCACAATACAAAAAGCAAGCATCCGACCTGGGAAAAGCGATTCACAATTATTTCTCTGCAACAGTCGAAGGATTTGACACCTACGCCTATTACAAAGGAAACGACATACTTCGCTCCTGGATTTGCATGCCCCTTACCGTTGGTATTTACGGGAAAGCAAAAGGAACGATCGATGCCCTTTTTTCACCACGATTGTGGACCAACGATGGATTGCTCACCCAGGCAGGGAGCGAAACA
>JAGPIS010000175.1 GCA_018054835.1 Breznakibacter sp.
TTGTATGAAAGGATGATTGACCAGTTTAGTTCTCATTTGATGCATGTCAACCTCTTTTTCCAAGGTGAGCCATTGCTGAATACTGCTATCAATGAGATGATTGCCTTTGCCTCACAAAAAAGGATTTTTTCGTTGTTATCCACCAACGGGCAAATTTTCAACGAGGAAATGGCCAAGGGAATGGTTGTAGGGCAGTTGAAGGAAATTGTTTTTTCAGTCGATGGATTGACCCAAGAGACCTATGAAATCTACAGGGTGGGAGGGAAGCTTGCTAAATTGGTGGCTGCCGTGGAAATGTTGGTGGCTGAAAAGAAGAAAAGCAAATCGGTTTATCCGCTCATTACCTTGCAGTTTATTGTTTTTGAACACAATCAACATGAGGTGGGGCTATTGGAATCATACTCCCAGCAGCTTGGTGCTGACCGTTATGTGTTGAAAACGGCCCAATTCAACGCGTTTGGCGACGGCACGGTAAAACCACCTCAAGATAAACGTTGGCAACGGTATGATGAGGATAAGCAATTCAGTGCCTCCTTTTACCAACATTGCTGGCGGCAGTGGTCCTCATGCGTTATTGGTTGGGACGGAACTGTGGTGCCATGCTGTTATGATAAGGATGGGGATTTTGCATTCGGAAACTTGGCGCGTCAGCCGTTGACTGGAATTTGGCATGGAATGGCTGCCCAAAGTTTCCGCACGCGCATTCTTAATTCCAAATACGCTATTCCTATTTGTAAAAATTGCCCTGAAGGGCGCGGATTGTGTTGAATCCATCACCATTGGTGTAAATCAATATGGGAATTGGAGGAAAAAAAATAGGTTTGATCAAAAAACGGTTAAAGAACTCAAAGGAATGGAATTTATTATTAATTTTATTCCATGAACTGTAACTATAGATTTATTTTTTTCTAACCCATGCGAAAACACTCAGGTGGTATTTTGAGTCGGACTGTTTCAAACTATGTCCGTCGAAATATTGGTTCTATTTTTTCATTTACCAATAAGGTCGGCTATTGGCAAGAACGCTCTTTCTCCTATTTTTCGCTGGTTTTTTCCACACTTGGATTTTTTGTTACCGTTTATTTCCTGCTGTACTTTTTAAGCCGCGATTTGCTGGGGCAAGCCCTAGAGGTGAGTGTATGGTATTTGTGCGTGATTCTCCTGATTATTTTCCATCAGATACCCTTCCGCGTCCGTAGCATTGGAGTATTGCTTATGCTCTTTCTCCTTAGTGGAATGGCGTTGTTTGAGTTCCATTCTTTTATCGTGGCCTTGGGTGTCATGTTTTTGGCGGGGCAGTTGTCGGCATTGTTCTACGGTCTTAAAGGTTCTGTAGGGGCTGCCTTTGTCTCATATCTCGTTTTGGGGGTTCCGTATCTTTTGCAACTGTCGGGTTGGAAGAATGTTTTAATATTTGACGATTTTTCGGGCACCAACCTGACTGGTTTTGTGTTGTGGTTCCCGATTTTGAATGCCGGTGCATCCTTCCCATTGGTGTCATTGCTCGAAGGGCTAAGGTTCCATGTTGCCGAAGGCAGGCACTATGGCCAAACCTTTAACGAGAAGCAGGAGGAATTGCAGGTGGCCAAACGGAAAGCCGAAGAGAGTGAGACGTTAAAGTCTGCCTTTTTGGCCAATATGTCGCATGAGATACGAACGCCAATGAATGCCATTCTTCGTTTTTCAATCCTCCTGACCCACCCTGGCATGAGTGAAAAGGAGAACAAGGAGTTTGTGGATTTGATCAATCAGAATGGCCGAAACCTGATGACACTGATGGATGATATTATTGACATGGCCAAGATGGACAGCGGTCAACTTCAAATCAAACATGCCCCTTGCAAGCTGAATGAGATGCTGGTTGCATTGTACGATCAGTTTCAGGAAGAGATTAGGCGAAAGTCAGGCGAAGGGTTGCGCATCTATTTCAAACCCGGAAGCTCCGAAGAATTGACCATTTTGACAGATGGGTATCGTTTGCGGCAAATTTTGTTTCATCTGTTGGGCAATTCGGTGAAGTTCACCGACAAAGGGTTTGTGGAATTTGGTTATGGCATCGATGATGAGAACTTTCTGTTGTTCTATGTGAAAGATACCGGCGTGGGGATCCCCGCAGGCAAGGAGTTGGAGGTGTTCAAACGTTTCTCCAAATTCAATCAAGATCATCACCGTTTGTATGGTGGAACGGGCATTGGGTTGTCAATTGCCCAAAACTTGGTCGATCTGTTGGGTGGTAAAATTTGGGTGGAATCGCAAGCGCTTAAAGGTTCTAAATTTAATTTCACCATCCCATATCACCGCATTTCAAGGCCAATTCCTAAAGTAAATATTGGTATGGATATGCCTATGATGTATAACTGGCATGGGAAAACATTCTTGGTGGCCGAAGATGAAGAGGACAACTTCCGATACATCGAAGTGGCGCTGTCGTTGTCGAATGCCAGCTTGATATGGGCTCGCGATGGTAGGGAGGCGGTAGATATCTTCCGAAGGATCAAAAATATCGATTTGGTTTTGATGGACATCAAAATGCCCCGGCTTGATGGTTACTCTGCAACACAAGAGATCCGCATGTTGAGTAATGTCCCTGTTATTGCCCAAACCGCCTATGCTCTGAGTGAGGAACGCGAAAAATCCCTTATGGCGGGCTGTGACGATTTCATATCAAAACCCATCGGTTACAACGACCTTTTGTACACCATTCACAAATATGTTCCTTCAGAAATAAATAAAGCCTGATATTTTCAGGCTTTGTTGTATATGGCTCCTTTTTGACCTTTTATATGGTCATCACATCTTTCTCTTTTTTCTCGAATAGTTCATCGATCTTACGCATGTATGCATCGTGAATCTTTTGCATTTCACCTTCTGCATCCTTGATAACATCTTCCGAAGCACCATCTTTCTCCAGCTTTTTCAATTCGGAAATGGAATCCCTGCGGATGCTCCGTATCCCGATGCGGGCTTCTTCACACTCTTTTTTTACTTGTTTCACCAAGTCCCTGCGACGCTCTTCGGTCAGTGGTGGCACATTGATGCGGATTAGATCGCCATTGTTGTCGGGATTCATGCCTAGATTGGCCGCCATAATTGCTTTTTCAATGGGATTGATCATTGATTTTTCCCAAGGCTTGATGGCAATGGTTCGCGGATCGGGTGTATTGATATTGGATATTTGTGAAAGCGGCGTCATTGTTCCAAAATAATCAACCATGACCCCTTCCAGCATTTTGGGATTTGCTTTGCCGGCACGAATTTTACCCAGTTCCCGATCTAAATGATCGACGGTTTTGTTCATGTGCTCTTTCGCATCTTCTTGTATCAATTCTATTTCTTCTTGCATAGCAATTATTGTTATTTCAAGTTTAATGGAGCAAAAGTAAAAAAGTTTGAAGTAAATTGAAATAGTTGACCATTATTTCCCCTTGCAACCTGGTTTAGCTTTCCAAGCACAAGGCAAGTGTCTCCTTGAATTGAGGCTGCCAATGGTGCAACAACCAATGGTCTTGACCTATCATTTTGTAAAGTGTTGCATTGGGCGCTTGAGCGATTACTGCCTCCAACTGCTTTCCATCAATGGCCTCATCCTTTTCACCAACGATGAAATGGATGGGAATTTTGCATTTCCTCATTGTTGCCTCCTGGGATGAACGGCTTTGCATTGCCCGTAAGGCATTCACCAGTGCCTTGTCGCTCCATTTCTGCCACATCGCGAATAGGTTGCTTTTTACAGGTTCGCGGTGGGGGTGGGTAAATGCTTGTCCCAGTAGAAAGGCTTTTCCTTTCCCAATCAATTCTATTTCACGGTTGCGTTCCCTTATTTTCACCATGCTGTCGGCAAAAGGATGGGTGGCGATCAATACCAGTTTTTCGAACTGCTCCGGATTTTGGCGCAGTAGCTCCAAGGCCAAATAGCCTCCCATGCTGTTGGCGATAATGGTTGTGCTGCCGTTTCCTTCCTCTGTCAAACGTTTCAAAATAGTTGAGGCCATTTCCTCGAACGAACGGGATGCATCCGGGTCGTTGAATAATTCTATTAAGTTGGTTGGTCGAATCTGATAGCCTTTCAATAAACCCTCCACATTGCCCCAAACCTCCGGCGACTCCCCATATC
>JAGPIS010000176.1 GCA_018054835.1 Breznakibacter sp.
TTGTCAAGGCGCCCACTTTTATGCCAGGTATTTTAAAATTTGTTCCGTATGGTTTTTGGTGTCCACCTTTTTGATGATCTTTTGTATGGTGCCCTCCTCGTCGATGAGGTAGGTTTTGCGGATGACCCCAACCACTGGTTTTCCGTACATCATTTTTTCGCCATAAGCTTCGTACTGGGTGAGGATCGTTTTTTCAGGATCGGTAATCAAGGTGAATTGCAGATTGAATTTGGCCATGAATTTCTGGTGCGATGTGGGGCTGTCGGGGCTAACCCCTATCACCACAAATCCCTTTTGTGTCAGCAATTCGAAGTTGTCGTTCAGGTTGCAGGCTTCGGCCGTGCAGCCGGGGGTGTTGTCCTTGGGGTAAAAGTATAAAATGATTTTTTTACCTTTGAAATCATTTAATGAAATTTCGTTTCCATTATGGTCTAAGCCCTTGAAATCTGGGGCTTTGACGCCTTCTTGAAGTGTCTCCATATTTTATTATTTTACCTGTTTACAAATATACTTTATTGTTAACGATTTAGCTGGCAGTTGGTTCAAAATAATTAGTTTCTGTTGGTATAATGTGTGATACGGATTCATATTTTGATCAGCCGCTGCATTTTTCCGTTCGAATGTTTAACTTTGAGTTTTATTTTTGTTGAAAATAGTACTTGTTGAAAATATATGGTGATGGGATTAAACAGATTTTTTCTTTTAGCGTTGGTGTTATTGTGTTTGCCGGTTTTAGCGTTTGGGCAGGAAGTCACTCTCCAATCGGCTTTGGCGTTTTTTGAAAAGGGCAACTATCATGAAGCGGCCGACGCATTTTCTAAATTGTTGCAGAAGAACAACCGCGATGCGAAATTGAATTATTATTATGGCGCCTCTTTGGTGGAGTCGCACCGCAATTTGTCGGAAGCCATCAAGCGTTTGAAATTTGCCCAGATAAACCGTGGTGGAGCCGATGTGGGCTTCTATCAGGGACGTGCAGCCCAGTTGAACTATGAGTTCGATCAAGCCGTGGATTTTTACGCCAAATATCTCAATGCTGGGAAAAACAAAGCACTGCTATCGCGCGCCAAGTCTTGCCTGGAGCAAAGCAGAGCCTCGATAGCACTCTCTTCCAAGATATTTGAAATCAAGGTCATGGCGCGTCAAAAGGCCAGCCGTTTAGATTTTGTTTCGCATTACCATCCGGGTAAGGATGTGGGTGCTATTCTGCCCAATTCCACCTTTTTTGAAACAGGTGTTGATCCACAGGGGCTTCTCTATAAAACAGAAAGGGGTGATGCCGTTTATTATGCACGCGCCAATGCTGAAGGGAAAAATGATCTTTTCAAGCTCGAGAAGCTGATTGATGGCTGGGGTGATCCTTTGCCATTGAGCGAATTGAATTCCGAAGGCGACGATCAAATGCCCTTCCTGATGGTGGACGGTTTGACCATTTACTTTTGCAGCGACCGCGAAGGTGGCATGGGTGGCTTGGATATTTATAAATCAACCTACGACTCCGAAACACGGCTCTATTCCGAACCGGTTAACCTCGGTGTGCCTTTCAATTCTCCCTTCGACGATTTCCTGTTTGTGGCCGATGAGTTTAAAAACGTGGCCTGGTTCGCTTCCAATCGACATGTTGCAGCCGATAGCGTTGAGGTGTTCCAGATTTTATGGGACGGCAGTGTTATCCGCAACCTGGCTATGGATACTGAGGTGATCAGGCGTGCTTCGCGCCTGGAACCCGATTCTGCGCTGGCCTTTCATCCAGCCAATGACAATCGGCCTTTTGTGGCCGACAAACGCATTGCTAAGCCTGCCGAATTATTCCGCTTTGTGGTCAACGATTCGCTCACCTATACCGATTGGAGCCACTTTAAAAATGATTTGGCCAAAGAGGAATATAAAAAGGGATATGAGCTGAATCGTAAGAAGGACTCGCTTAACGACAAGATGTCGCAATACCGAAGTCAGTTTTCCACAACCAACGATGAAGCTGAGCGCAACCAAGCCGTCAATAAAATATTGACATTGGAACGCGAGGTTTATGGCATCGACGAACTTATTGAACGTCATTATATTAAAGCCCGTTTGTTGGAGATCAATTATTTGAAGGAGCACAAAGGGGAGGCGCCCCAAGGTGAGGCTACCAATAACAATGGCGCGTTGGATGATAAAAGTGATTTGGAGAAACTCCTGATCCCTTCAAAATTTACCTATTATACCGATGACGAGTTTGAGCGGCAACTAACGGAATGGAACCTGATGTACTCGCGTTTGTTCGATTCGTTGGATGGGCAGGAGTTGCATCGTGCCGACAGCCTTTACGTGTGGGGGAATATTCTTACTTTAGAGTCCTCGCGGCTGAACGAGCAGGTGCTCAAGTCTGGCACACCAACCTTGTCGGGAGGCATTTTTCAAGGGGGTGATGCTTCGGTGGGGGCTGACGAATTGAAGCGGAATTCAAAACTGTACAAAGCAACCGCCCTTGATCTCTATCATCAAACCTTGGACACCAAATTCCGGTTGTTTACCGATAAAATCAATGAAATCAGAGTGGGGGAGACTTCGCTGAATTTGGATGGGGTACTAGAAAAGCAGGTTCAGGCTTTGTCGTACTACAATAAGGCCAATGAGTTGGCACCAAAACTTGATGGTTCCGATTTTGAACTCTATGAGCGGGCTGGCACGCTCAAGCGGCAAGCCGTAGCTCTACAGACGGATGCCCTGTTTCTTTACCTCAACCATCTGGATGGGACCACCTTGCTTGGAAAGGCGGTAGCTGAAAAGGCGACGGATCTACCATCTTCCAACCAGAAGAAGGAGGTGGCGTTGCCGGTTCAGCCGACCCAACCCATTCCCTCTGTTGAGAAAACGGTTATACAGGCTGATAAGCCCGAATACCGCATTCAACTTGGCGTGTTTAAAAATCAGCCCAATCCGGTGGCGCTGTCACAACTGCCGGCAGTTAGGAAAACTGTGTTGGAAAGTGGGCCGGCCACACGTTACTATTGTGGCCAATTTAAATCTTACGATGAGGCTGCCAAATTTGTGCCGGTAGCCCGCGAACTTGGATTTACAGGTGCATTTGTTGTAGCATTCCTGAAGGAAGAGCAAATTTCAGTGGCTAAGGCAAAAGAATTGGAGTGAATGGTGGTTTTCTGAAAAAATAAGTTATTTTTGATTAATTTAAAATTCGTTTCTATGGTTTCTTTTGGAAGCAGAAGTGAAAGGGAGAATTTCCGGAATCCGCATCAGCAATATGCCGTACTGGTCTTGCACAACGATGAGGTGAATACTTTCGACCATGTGATTGATGCCCTGTGCGAGGTGTGTGATCATACCCGAGAGCAGGCCGAGCAGTGCGCTCTGATCACCCATTTGTGCGGACAGTGTGAAATCAAAAAAGGGGAGCGCAACGATTTGGTGATTCTTAGCACACACCTTCAGGATTTGGCATTAACCGTAACCATCCAATAGTCTATGTACACTGCTGTTATAATTTTATTGATTTTGTTGGGACTTGTCCTGATCATCCTTGAGCTGTTTGTGATCCCTGGTATTACCATTGCCGGTGTGGCAGGGTTTGTTTTTACTGCTGCCGGCATCTACCTGGCCTACCAGGCTTTTGGGAAGAATGTGGGGCACCTGAGTTTGGGACTTTCCCTGCTTTTTTTTATTTTGATGCTGGTGTTTGCCCTCCGCACCGGTACTTGGAATAGGCTTATGCTGACCACGGAGGTGAACAGCACCATTGAACCCATATCCAATGAGCTGATCCACGAGGGTGATTGTGGCGTATCCATCACCAGGTTGAATCCGGTGGGGAAAGTGCGTATCAATGGCATCACCATCGAAGCGCGTTGTCCCAATCAGTTTGTTGATCCTGAATCAGAGGTTGTTGTAATGAAGGTATATAAGAATTATGTAATTGTTAAATTAAAATCCTGATGTGATTATGCAAGATTTAGCACCTATTTTTTTAATGGTTGGCGGCATTGTTGTCGTCTTCATGTTCTTTTATTATGTGCCGCTGTTGCTGTGGTTCTCCGCGCTGGTTTCCGGTGTGAAGATGTCGCTGCTCCAGATGGTGCTGATGCGCATCCGTAA
>JAGPIS010000177.1 GCA_018054835.1 Breznakibacter sp.
AATAAGGCCACGATCTTGGTGAGCAAAATTAATATTGTAAGCTGATTCTTGAGTGATTCAGATAATTGTCATGGTCGTTTCATCGAAATAATATTATATTTGATGTTTAATGATTCTTTTAAGTACGTTCTTTTGTAAAATTAAATTTGATGCTATGAAAATGACCGAATTATGCTGGAAGATATTCAATGAAGCCATTGTGGATTATCATAAGTACGATAATATTGATCAACCTATTCAGAATCCTTACCCCCAAGAGCAGTTTGAGCATTTGTTGTACCACAAAAACTGGGTGGATGCTGTCCAGTGGCATTTCGAAGATGTCGTGCGCGATCCCAACATCGATCCTGCCGAAGCGTTGGTACTGAAACGCCGCATCGATGCCTCCAACCAGGTGCGTACCGATATGGTAGAATTTATCGACTCTTATTTTTTGGATAAATATAAGGATGTCAAGGTTCGCGAGGGTGCGCGCATCAATACCGAATCGCCCGCATGGGCCATCGACCGCTTCTCCATCTTGGCTCTCAAGGTTTACCATATGAAACAAGAAACGGTAAGGACAGATGTTTCTGATGAGCACATTGCTGCCTGCACTAAGAAGTTGAATGTCCTTCTGGAGCAACACCGCGATCTTTCAACCGCCATTGAGGAGCTTCTGGAAGATATTGCATCGGGACAAAAATACATGAAGGTTTACAAGCAGATGAAGATGTACAACGATCCGAATTTGAATCCTGTCCTTTATAAAAAATAAGACGAATGACCAAGCCAAAGAGCGTTTTGATCATAAGGTTATCAGCAATGGGCGATGTGGCAATGACATCGCCCATTGTGCATGAGCTATGCCAGCAAAACCCCGATTGCCGCTTCACTTTTTTGAGCACCGGCTTTTTTAAGCCTTTTTTTAAGGAGCATTCGAACTTCCGGTTTTTTGGTACCGACATCAAGAAGAGCGGCAAAGGGCTCCGTGGCATCATCAAACTTTACCGGGAGTTGCGGCAGTTGGAGGATTTCGATCTGGTTATCGACATCCACAATGTGTTGCGCACCAAAATTCTCTCCCTTCTATTTCGGCTGACTGGTGTCAAGGTTTTGGTGATGGATAAGGGACGCCAGGAGAAGCGTGCTCTCGTGCGCAAGGATAACAAGCAACTGCGGCCATTGATGGGCACCATCGACCGTTATGCTTCCATCGTGCGGGAGGCAGGTTTGAATTTGATCTTGAAGAATGAGTTTCCTTTGGCAGGTTTGACCCTTTCTGATAAGGTTCAGGATCTTGTCGGGGAAAAGGCATGCTTTTGGATCGGCATCGCCCCTTTTGCTCAGCACAAGGGCAAAATTTATCCTTTGGAAGCCATGGAGGAGGTGGTGCGCCTGTTGAATGAACGCAGGGATGTGCGCCTCTTTGTTTTTGGCGGTGGCGCTTCGGAGCGTGCCGTGGCCGAGTCGTTGGAAGCGAAATTTGATAATTGTGTTTCTGTCATTGGAAAACTGAAGCTTAACGAGGAGTTGGAGCTCATCTCCAAGCTCGACTGCATGGTGAGCATGGACTCGTCAGCTATGCACATGGCATCATTGGCTGGTGTGCGGGTGGTTTCTGTTTGGGGCGCCACGCACCCTTATGCTGGCTTCTTGGGATACAAACAGGAATACAGTGATGCTGTTCAGCTGGATCTCGACTGCCGCCCCTGCTCGGTATATGGCAACAAGCCTTGCTACAAGGGCACTTATGAGTGTATGGCCATACCGCCCCCCAGGATTGTAGATAAGATTTTTGAGAAATAAACAAACGATGATGCAACCCTTTGGGAAAGCACCATCGTTTTTCATATGTGGTTACAGTCTGATTTTCACCCCCAGCTTCCATACATTGGGATTGAAATTGACCATCCAGCTGGAGGTGTCGCTTTCCCAGTCGGTGATGGCATATCCAATGCCGCCCAATCCCAGCGACAAGCCAAGCTTTGAGGTGGCAAACCAAGTGATTTCTGGGCAAATTTGTGCGCTGAAATAATCGTAGTTGTTATCACCTTCCGAATTTTTGGCATAAGGTGGAGTTACATTTTGCAATTGATCCGTGTCGATCATATTTGATGCTCCCGCATAGAATGTGTTATAGTCCGATTTTGCCACCCCATAACTCAATTTGAGGTTGGTGTTGAAATAGAGCCGCTCCATTATAGGGTAGTAAAAGCCAACAAATGCATTGGGCAGTATCAAGTTCGTTTTGGTGTTCATTTCTTCAACCTGAATCTTTTCGTCAAGAGAAAGCATGTTCATGTGGGTTGCTTTTTCCCAACTGTAATCAACTCCAAAGCCTAACAAGACATGGTTGTTGAGAAAGAAACCCATGGAAGCCCCTAGGTTCAAATTTTTCTCATTTGAGTTGAATAGGTTGGTGGTGACACCACTTACCCTGTGTGTTTTGCTGTAGTTACCGTCCACCGAAATGAGCATATCACCTTTGCTGAACTGAGCCGATAAATTAAAGGTGTACAGTACTGTAATAATAAAAAATAGCGTTTTTTTCATTTTGCAATAATTTGGATTTTTGTTGAAGGTGAAATTAATGTTTTTTATCTAAAAAAAATCACTTGTGTTGTTACTCCATTTGGAAAAAGCTTATATTTGCATCATTGTTGCATTTGAAACGCGGTTGTAGGAATGGGAGCAAAAGAGATCTTGAAACAGCACCAGCTGAAGCGGACCAGTTGCCGGGAAGGCATTATTGAAGTTATGCTGAAGGCGGATCATCCATTATCGGAGACCGAAATTCGCGAACTATTGGCAGGGAATTACGACCGCACCACCTTTTACCGGTCGTTTATAACTTTGGAAGAAAGCCGTATCATCCATCGCATTGTGGTGGATCAGCAAACGGTTAAATATGCTTTGGATTATTCCATCACGCATAAGCAGGAACATCCCCATTTTTTTTGCCAAGTGTGTCATGATGTGAAGTGTCTTGAAACAATCCCGCTGCAGGAGTTTGTTTTGCCTCAAGGCTTTACCAAAATTAATACCGATATTGTTATTAAAGGCACTTGTCCCAATTGCCAGCAAAACCCCAATGCCATTTGAAATCCACCCGTCAACATATCGCCCTCTTAATATTGGGTCTCTTTTTCATCCCCATCTTGTTCCAGTCGGTTCATATCGTCTGGCACCACAATAATGGGTGTTGCGAAAAGGCTGAGTTGGTTTGTTGCGGGCACCACCATGAAAATCATTATCCCCAGGAAACTGAAATTTCTGCTGCATCAAGGCAGTGTGCCATTTGTGAATACCAGTTTACCATTACTGGATTGCCGGTTTATGCGGTCTTCAAGACCGGGCGTTTTTCCCTTGTAGCCATCTTTTCAACGCCGGCAATTCAATCACCCGATTCCGTCCTCTTTGGATACAAATCCTCCCGCGCACCTCCAGCCCAACTCGCCTGAATACCTGTTATATTTTTTTATTAACTCAATTGATTCAATATGAGGCGATTTATTGTGCTTTTTTTAGGCATGGTGATTTGGCATCAAGGGTCGTTGAGCCAAAAAAGCTTTCTCCTATCGGGTCGTGTCGAAGATGAATTCGGGAAACCCCTGCCAGGTGCAACCGTTGTGTTGTATCCGGCCAACAAAGGTGCTGCCACCGATGTTGACGGGCATTTTGTTTTCATGGGTTTACCACATGGTCCGGTTGTGTTGGCGGTTGCTTTTATTGGTTATCAAACATTCAGCGATACCTTGGTGATCACCAAAGATCACACCTTTCAAGTTCGGTTGAAAGCAGCACCCCTTTCTTTGCAGGAGGTTTTGGTGACCGATCAATATGTTGCCAGGCGTAAGCGGGAACAGACCCTCAACACCGAGATGGTGGACCGTGAATACCTGAAGCAGAACTTGGGCGGGAGCCTGATGAGTTCTTTGGGACGGTTGGGTGGTGTTAGCACCATCGACATAGGCTCTGGCCTGTCGAAACCTATCATTCGAGGCTTGGGCTTCAACCAGGTGGTGGTGGTGGAAAACAACATCAAGCATGAGGCGCAGCAGTGGGGTTCCGATCATGGACTCGAAATTGACCAGTATGCCGTTGACGAT
>JAGPIS010000178.1 GCA_018054835.1 Breznakibacter sp.
GCGAGTGTGTCTGTTTTCAAGGTGACCGATTTATGGAGGAGAGCCATACCTGCCCAGTGAATTTTATGGGTAAGGAAGCACTGTTTCCCCAAGGGCCATCTCTTTTGGCCTCAAAATTTGCTACTCCGGTCATATTCTATTTCGCCATGCGGGAAAAGGGGATGCGTTACCGTTTTATTTTCCGAACACTTGAACCTGGTTTGACTCAGGACGAAATACTCGGCAAGTATGTTGAAGTATTTGAGCAGGTGGTTCGATCCTATCCTCAACAATGGTTTAATTTTTATGATCTATGGCAACAAAAGTAGCATTATTGTCTGCCAACAGGCATAAAGAACCCTATCCAGTTTATCCGCTGGCAACGGCTTATCTGAAATCGTACCTGCAAAACAACCTTTCTGATTGCAGAGTGGATGTGCTGGACATGAACATGATGTCAGAATCGGATTTGATAGGCTATATTGAATCGAATAACCCTGATTGTATTTGTGTCTCCATCCGTAATGTGGATGGTGCCAACTCGCTTGATAGGCGTGGTTTTTTGCCGTACTACAAACAGATCGTTGCGGTTGTACGTCGATGTACAAAGGCTCCTGTAATTGTTGGCGGAGCCGGATTCTCCATCTTTCCTGAAGTTTTCATGAGGGAGCTGGGTGCCGATTATGGCATTAAAGGCGAAGGGGAAGGGGCGTTGTGCAGTCTGATCCTAGCCATTGTCACCAATAGCTCCACCGAAAGCATTCCGCGTTTGTATGTGAAGCAAGCTGCCAATAGCAAGGTGTGTTCCTATATCAATACCCCACGGGCTGAATATGAACCCTCTATGGTGGAGTATTACTGGAAAGAGAGTGGCATGCTCAATATTCAAACAAAAAGGGGTTGCCCGTATAATTGCATCTATTGTACTTATCCTCTTATCGATGGCTGTAAGGTGCGAACAGTGGAAATTGATTCGATCATAGAAACCATCGCCAGGGCTAAGGCCGATTTTGGCGCCAATTATTGGTTTTTCACCGATTCGGTGTTCAACATTAACGATGGGTATAATACCGAATTAGCAGAAGCTTTGGTTAAAAGCAAATTGAATATTTCCTGGGGTGCCTATTTTTCACCCATCAATATCACCGACAGCCAAATGGGGTTGTTCAAGGCCTCTGGGCTTACCCACATCGAGTTTGGTACAGAGTCGTTTTGCGATGAAACACTACAATCTTATGGGAAACGATTTTCCTTTAGCGATGTGTTGCGAGGTTCGGAGCTCGCCTTAAAATATAATGTGTTTTACTCTCATTTCTTGATTCTGGCTGGATGGGGTGAGACAAAGGAGCAGTTGGAAGTTACAATTGAAAACTCCAAATATCTCAAACATACTGTAATTTTCCCCTATGTGGGCATGAGGATTTATCCTGATACGAAATTGCACCGGTATGCCATTGATGGGGGCATGGTGGCCGAAAATGATGACTTAATTGATCCTTGTTTTTATGTGGCTGAGGGATTTGATTTGGAAAAAACCAAGGCTATGGCGCTAAGCACCGGAAAAGCATGGATCTTTCCCGATGCACCACAAGACGAAATGTTGACAACGCTTAAGTATAAACGCAATAAAAAAGGGCCGTTATGGGAGTATTTGAGAAAGCCATAATATCGGCGAATGATATTTTGGAGTATATTCCCCAAAGGGCACCAATTGTAATGGTTGATAGCTTTTTTGGTGTGGACGGGAATGTTTCTGTTTGCGGGCTTACGATTGCCGACGATAATATTTTCAATGAACTTGGCGTGTTCGGCGAGTGTGGCGTGATGGAGCACATTGCTCAGTCGGCCGCAATGCGTATGGGTTATGTTTATAAAAACCTTGGACGTGAGATTCCGTTAGGTTACATTGGATCCATTGATAAACTAAAAATATTTTGTCTGCCTGATGTGGGCGATACGATCAAAACAGAAATTGTCGTCGAACAGGAGATTATGAATATCACCTTGGTGTCGGCAAAGGTGAAGCGAGGTGACGATTTGGTGGCCGAGTGCAAAATGAAAATTTATCTTCAGGAATAACAGGCATGGTTAGGAAAAAGCAACAAGAGGCAAAACTGATCAACAGAACTTCACTGCGGGTTCGTTTTAGCGAAGTGGATTCGATGCAAATCGTATGGCATGGTGAGTATGTGCGGTATTTCGAAGATGGGCGTGAGGCCTTTGGTAGGGAGTATGTTGGGTTGGGATATATGGATATGTACGAAAGTGGATATGCCGCCCCAATGGTTGATTTGACCCTGCAATATAAACGTCCATTGCGGTGCAATGATACTGCCATTGTGGAGACTCGTTATATTGATTGCAAAGCAGCCAAAATCTGTTTCGAATATGTGATCCGGCGCGAGTCGGATGGGGAGGTTGTGGCTACCGGCACTTCTATCCAGGTTTTTCTTGATGGCAATGGTGAGTTGTTGCTGCTCTCACCCGATTTTTACATTCAATGGAAAGAGAAATGGGGCGTGATATGACAAAAGCATACTGCGGGTCACACACAATAATTAGTCCGTTGGGATTCAATAGTGGCGCGAATTATGCCTGCGTGGAATCGTATGCGACAAATTTCAGCCGTTATGCCGGTCAAACCACCGTAGGTTTGATTGACAGGACGCAGTTGAATTTGAACGGATTGTCGGATTACACTTTTGCCGAACAATTATCCATCCGGGCTCTTTCTGAGTTGATTGCCAGTAGTGGTGTAGCCTTGGATGATGCGAAGAATCTATTGATACTTTCAACAACAAAAGGAAATATCGACCGCCTCAACAGTGATTTCGACAGGTGTTTCTTGTGGGCTATGGCCGATAGGATTGCTGGTTATTTCAGTTGTCATAATAAGCCGCTTGTTGTGTCGAATGCCTGCATATCAGGCGTGGCCTCCATCATCATGGCATCCCGTTTCATAGAACGTGGGGAGTACGATAATGTAATTATCTTGGGTGTTGATGTGGTAAGCGAGTTTGTGGTAAGCGGTTTCAACTCTTTTAAATCAATCAGTCCCTCTGTTTGCAAGCCCTTTGATGCCTCACGCGATGGCTTGACCCTTGGAGAGGCTTGCGGGGTATTGTTGTTGACAAACAATCCGGATCTGTCCGACTCCAAGATTTTTGTTTCCGGAGGTGGCCTATCGAACGATGCCAACCACATATCGGGGCCTTCGCGCAGTGGCGATGGTTTGTTTTATGCCATTGACGAAGCAATGAAGCAGGCTGGTGTATCGGCCAACGAAATTGGTTTTATCAATGCCCACGGCACCGGAACGCTTTTTAACGATGAAATGGAGAGTAAGGCTTTTGAAATGGCTTCCCTTGCGGCAGCACCCTGTAACTCTTTAAAACCATATTTTGGACACACACTTGGCGCATCGGGTGTGATAGAAACAATAATGTGTGTTGCTCAGATGGTTGACAACCATGTGTTTGGTGTGAATGGCTATGAAGGTAATGGTGTGCCTTTCGAGTTGAATGTGAGTGCCAAACACCGTGATGTGGCACTCCATCATTGCTTGAAAACAGCATCGGGTTTTGGCGGGACCAATGCAGCCCTACTTTTGTCAAAAGAGCCATTTTCAAAAGGAAAACATATAAATCCCAATCAAGGCAATATTGTTGAGGTGGCACATGTGGTGGTTGAGCCCCAGGCAGGGGTAAGATTTGCCGAATATATTCGTGATCGTTACAAATCATTGGGCGAATCCAACCTGAAATTTTTCAAGATGGACAACCTCTCAAAACTTGGCTATGTTGCTTCTTGCCTGCTGATGAAGGATGTTTGTTTGCCCTTCGCGTCAAACCGCATAGGCATTGTGTTGGCAAGCCGAAGCGGATCTCTGGACACGGATATGAACCATCAAAAAATTGTGGATCAGCATCTGCCCGAAGGGGCTTCACCTGCCGTTTTTGTTTATACGCTGGCCAATGTTGTTGCAGCCGAAATGGCGATAAAGCATAAATTTCAGGGTGAGCTGACCGTCTTTATCCGTGAAGCCAAAGATCTGGATTTCTTGAGTGATTATTCACAAAAACTCATTGCCAGCGATTTGTGCGATG
>JAGPIS010000035.1 GCA_018054835.1 Breznakibacter sp.
GTGGAAACGCTGGTTTTATTTTAGGGGCATTAGATTTTGCTAATACGTATGGCGTTAATGAATATTATGAATATGCGATTTATGCAGGTGATCTATTATTGCAACAAGCAGATTTAAATACTGAAATGTATCCACCCCACCAACCCCATCTTTTCAGATTAGCTCTTTGTTGATAAATTGCGGCAGTAGTTCTTTGAAATCTTTGGCAGGTGTGGATTGGATGTTGTCCATCACGTATTTCAACCACAACTGAGGGTCGATGTTGTTTTTCTTGCAGGTGCCGAAAAAACTGTAGAACATGGCGATGTCCCGGGCGGCATCGTGCGAACCGGCAAAAAGGAAGTTCTTCCTTCCCAGTGCCAGCGGGCGGATGGCGTTCTCAATCAAGTTGCTGTCTATCTCCAGCATCCCGTTGGTGAGATAATTTTGCAGGCTGATCCATCGGTTGGCGCAATACTCAAAGGCTTTGCCTATGGGGCTCTTGGGGGTTACGTTGCTCTTGTAGCGATAGAGGTAGGCACCAATCTCGTTGATGACGGGCAACGACTTTTCCAGCCGCAGGGCATGCCGTTGGTCGTGGGTCATATTCTGGTCGCGTGCAATGGCTTCGATGGCATAGAGCAGCTGGATGAGCTTCAACACATGCGAGGCGCGCTCATGGTCGTTGTCTATCGCCTGTTCGAAGTAACGACGGGCATGCGCCCAGCACGACAGATGCACCAGCCCATTGAGTTGCGTCAGATAGGTGTAGCCCGAATAGCCATCGGTTTGGATAAACCCGTTGAACGAGGCCAAATCGTCGATGGGGCCCTTGGCAGAACGGCTTTTGTAATACTCGAACAAGACGCTTTTTGACAACGGGGCATACCTCACCCACATGTATCCTTGGTGGCAAGCCCCCTTTTTATCACTATCCTGTACTTTGATGGGCGATTCATCAATCATCTGGTAAACCTCCTTGAAAAGATGCATCCGATGCACTGCGTAGAGGGGTCTTATCAGATCAGCCCCCAGTCTGATCCACGACTCCAGCGTCGATTCAGGGACTTCAACCCCCAACTGGCTGAGCATTTGTCGGCTCCTATATATTGGAAGGTGATATAAGTACTTGTTGGAAAACAACATAGCAACGAGCGAGGTGCCGGCGATGCATTTGTGCAACGGGCGTTCCAGAGGAGCAATTACTTGTTTCTGGTTGGCTTTGTCATCCTCTTTGGTGATGTATTTGTTGCGTATGTAACGGTTAATCACCAGTTTAGACGGAATATAGTCCAATTCTTCGGTTATCTCCTGACCGATGCAGGTCATGCCGGTGGTGTCTTCCGATGGCTCGATAATAATTTCATTTACAGGAAGATGCCCGGGTAGGCTCATCCTTCCGGGATGCTGTTTCTTGGATGCCTTGCGTTCGTACTCCACGCGTATTTTTTTACGCTCCTCCAGTACAGCAGCCTCAATTTCGGCCACTTGTGGCTCGAAGTTGATTGTCAGCTGGTCGGGATGGATCTGGGGCACAAAACGCTCACGTTTGGAACCGAATATCAACCGCCGCATCTGTTCGTTTTGGAACTTAAGGTATGCAACGTCCCCATCGAGCTTGTTGATGGTTTTTTCCCTTTCGGATATGACGGCATCTTTATCTGCAATAGCAGCATCTTTATCTGCAATAGCAGCCTCTTTCTCTGCAATGACCGCCTCATTTTTTAAAATGACTGCATCTTTCTTCAGCAGATCGGTCTTCAGAGCCACTATTTTGGCCTCCAATTCGGCGATGGATTGTGCGTGTGATAATTCCTGTTTTTGCATGCACAAATATAGCGATATTTATTTGATTAGCAATTATTTAGCTGTATTTTTTCAGAAAAATCACACATGTTTGTAACGTTTCTTTCGGTTCATATTTTTGAATGAGAGTCCTTCCAACAACATCATCAACTCTTCGCGGGAAATAAGTTTTGAGGGGGTAGTCGTATCGGTGCCACCCATTGTGTAGCGGCCCCGCTCCAGCCGCTTGTAGAACAGGGCGAAGCCATCGCCATCCCAGTAGAGCAGCTTGATGTGCGTGCCAGTACGGTTGATGAAGATGAAGACCGATCCTCCGACAGGATCCTGTTTCAATATGTTTCGGGCAATCCCTGCCAGCCCGTCAAACCCGTTGCGCATGTCCACTGGCCTGTTGCACAGGTAATATTTCAGGTTGGCACTCAATCCCAGCATGGCTCAATAGATTTTAAGGCACATCCCGTTGGGGAAAGTCAATGTCATTTGCGGTTGCCGGATGGGTTGTTCGGCTGAGACGGTGTTGTCCGTGTCGTTGCACACCAGCCCCAAGGTGTTCAGGTCGATGAATTTCATCTCCACCTCTTTGGCATGCTGCGAGTCAATAGGTTTGGATTTATTGATCCAGTAGCGCAGTTTATGGGTTGTAATGCCCACTTGTGCCGCGTAGTTGGCAATGGTCATCCCGCTTTCCCGTTGACGGTTCACGTGTTCAAGCATTTGCAGTGCCAGTAGGGTTCTTTGTGTCATGTTCTTTTTTACCATCAAAGATAGCTGCGCAATCTATGGTCAAAAAGACGGGGTTGGTGGGGTGTATACACTGAAATAGAATTGAGTTGGAAAAATTATAGCCATTCCTCTTTATCAGGTCTAGCTCATGGTAGTTCTGGTTTTGCATTAGCTTTTGCTCGGTTGTTTAAGCATACAGATAATGTTAACTATGCCGAGATAATATCAAAGATCTTGAGATCTGAGAACAGTCAATATATGCCATCAGAAGGCAATTGGCTTGATTTGAGGGATTTGATCCAAAAAAAGTATCCTAATAGAAACATCTGTTCCTGTATCTGGGGACATGGAGCTCCAGGGATTGGATTGGTTAGAAATGAACTAATTAAAATAGATAAACAATTATTCGATGCATGTAAAAATGATTTAGTTGTAGCTATTGAAACTACAAAGAACCAAGGGTTTGGGAATCGATACTTAAATATCTCATCAGGCGACTTAGGGAATCTTGAATTATTTATAAATTATAGTTTAGATAATAATACTAAAGAGTTTGATCAATTAATTGAAACTGTTTTAAAGAGGGTATTGAATGATTGTTATAATGATATGGACAATATTTTACCCAGTGGTTTTACCCATTCTGGTTTTATGAATGGCTTGACGGGTGTTGCATATCAATTACTTCGCTCAAAGTATCCTGCAAGTACACCAAGCATTCTAACCTTAAGTTGAAATTTGGGAAGTATTGCTGAATGTGTGCTACCCTCTAAACCTATCTTTTTAACCATGTGTTGTAGTGCTAATCTTGTGAAAAAATGAGCATTGTTTAATTTGATTCCATTCAATATGAAACTCAAGCGCCTAATCTTTTATGCTTTTTTAATTGTACTGATCTTTCTATTCAATCATTGTATTGTTTCCCGGTACCAAGTCTCCTACATCGAGAGAATAGAGGGACTCAATATCAATATGGTGGAAGTAAAGGGCGGTGAGTTTGTTATGGGCTATAATAAAGCGAAAATAGTTTGCCATCCCGATGAGACCCCTGCTCACTTGGTTAAACTGTCTGATTTTCATATCAGTCAATACGAGATAACTTTTGCACAATATGATCTGTTTTGCGAAAAGACGGGACGGGAAAAACCTCAGGATCATGGTTGGGGTAGGGGCGGGAGACCGGTAATCAATGTGAATTGGCACGACGCAAATGATTTTTGCCGATGGTTGTCGGAAATTTCGGGTCACACCTATCGGTTGCCCACTGAGGCTGAATGGGAATATGCAGCAAGAGGTGGCCGCAAAAATAAGGGGTTTTTATATTCCGGTAGTAACGACTTGATTGAAGTGGCTTGGTTTGCCACCCAAAATGGAGATCAAAACGATAAACTTGACACCAACAACAAAACTCAATTGGTTGGTCGTAAAAAACCCAATGAGTTGGGTCTATATGATATGAGCGGGAATGTTTGGGAATGGTGTCAGGATCGATACAATCGTGATTTTTACAACCAAAGTCCCATTGATCATCCATTTGGAACAGGAAGTGCACCTGTGGCCAGAGGTGGGAGTTGGTTTACAACCTCAGATTATTGCATCACCACCAACCGCGATTATGACAGCGCCAGCAAAAAGGACAATGATTTAGGTTTTCGAATTGTTAAAAAGTAAATGTTTATGAGTATGCAGTATGCTAGCGGATGACAGCTCCCCTAAATTGTGAAGTACAACAAACCATCGTTAAACCCATAAACGCCTAGAATCTATGTATCTAAAACTGTTGACAATCGCCTTTTTCCTATTTCTTTCGATTGAATCAAAATCTTCTGGCTGCTATGTACATGGCAAGCTAGAAGAGAAGAACTCAAAAATACCAGTTGAATTTGCCACCATTGCAGTGTTCAGTAATTCAAATGACTCTCTTATTACCTCCGTTATTACTGATTCGAAAGGCGAGTTTGCCTTCCTCGCAGGAGCAGGGAACTATAGAATAAGAATTAGGTGTTTAGGCTATAAATCCATGGAAGAAACGATTAAGATTGATAAAATGGATCTATACCTTAAACCAATTGCCTTGGAGGTGGATAATCAAGCAATCGCGCAAATTGATATAACTGCTTCTAGCTACCGTGAGCAATATGATATGAGTATTCAAACTATTACAAAGCAGTTTAAAGAAGGAACCAATAGTGCGAGTGATTTACTGGCGAAAATAAAAGGGGTAAATGTTGACCTTTTGGATAACAGTGTTAGTGTTGATAACAAAAAAAGTGTGCTGTTAATGGTCGATGGCGTGAAAAAAGACCAAGAATACATTAAAAACTTGTCGCCAGATCGAATTAGCAGAATTGAGCTTTCTAGAAATCCAACCGGACGTTTTATTAGTGACGGATATACTTCAGTAGTTAACATCATATTGAAGAAAAATTTCACAGGTTATAGCGCCCATATAGAAGAAAAGGGACTGTTTTCCCTTGATAAATCAAATGGCGATGACGTATTGTTTAATAATACAGCAAGTGCAGACTTTACATACACCGTTAAAAAAACAAATTATTACGGCTCGTATTCTATCACCAAGTCTAATAACAATCTGCTTACGGAAAGTCTAAAAACAATTGACGAAATTAGTTTGCTGAAAAGACCAATTAACGACTCCCCCAATTCCAAAAAAGACGCCCTTTTTCACAACTACTTAATGGGCACAGATATTTTTATCTCACCAACTCAATCGTTAAGCATTGAAGCTAACTTTATTCAATCGCCATCCCGTAAGAACAAAACAACAAAAGATTACAACAATATACTTGAAATTCCCAGTGGAAGTGAAGAGTTTTTTTCTAGCTTGATAACCAAGCAAAATGATAATAGGTTATTCTTTTTAACATCGTATCGTAATAGTCTATCAGAAAAGAGCAAGCTCGAAATAGATTATGGGTCACTTCCATCCGAAAGTTTTGATAATTTATAAATTTCAAAAATGCACTCAGCATATAATCAACATGTTGCATTGAACAAATCTGCTTGTACTGGGATTTTATCCATATCAAACAACGTCTTTTCGGGCAGGATTCCAACCTTTTGGACTTTCCCGTTTATGGAGCATAAGTATTCAAAACTCAGATAATGGAGCAAACAGATGCGTACTTTCTCACAAAAGTTACTGAACGCCGTTTTGCCCTTGCAATACACCCTGCGAATGAGTTCCAATATGAGGTAGACGATCAGTGCAATGAATATCTGCGATTTTACTGCATTTTCGCTGGTTCCCACAAACGTTTTAATCTGAAGGTTTTGCTTCATCAATTTGAAAAATATCTCGATATCCCAGCGTTTTTTGTATAGATCCGCAATAGTAATGGCCTGCCATGATGTTTGGTTGGTAATCAGATGGATGACCTTGTTCTCATCGGCTTTGTAAACGGTAACCAGTCTGAACACAGTCCCCTCCAAGCCTGCTTTTTTTGCTTCGGCACTGGTGAATTTTATTAGCTCGTCTTTTAGTATGTTTTGGTCTCTGTCGTCCGGCAAGTCCAGCTCTTGGTTACTTTCGTATAGAATGTTGCTTTTTAGGCGTGTCACGAAAACGTTTTGGGCATCGTTGCGGCTTCTGAACAACCCAAAATCGAAATAGGCTCTGTCCTCGACCACGATGGTTCCCTTGGCGAATATTTGGTCTGCCAATCCCTTGCTGTCGTGCAGTTTCGCTTCGGTTATATTGATGTACTCCGGCAGCCCTAATGTATCGTCCCAAACGGTGTGTATCTTTAACCCTCCTTTAGCTGTTCGGAACTTTGCCCAATCAAAAAGGTTCAGGCACAGGCTGACCGTGGTGCTGTCGATGAGTTTGATGGTCTCGTTTTTGACCTCTTCGATGACGGCTTTGTCGCGTTTATCGGCCAGTGTGCTTCTGTAATGCTTAATAAGCTGGTAGTAAATATCTTCGAACACCCTGTAGTCCCGGTTTTTATTGCCATCGCTCATGGTTGACCGCACAGGGTTTTGTTTCAACCCCAAATCGACCATGAACGTACTACTAATTGATAATCCGCAACTTATATCGGAAAGCGTGTAGCATTTGCCAAGCTGTCCGAAACTCATTGCCACCAATTGGTCATAAGTTTTGTATTTATGGCATCCTTTGTCACTCTTGAATTTGGAAACCGATTTTCGCAGGACATAAGACGGGATCAAATCCAGCACTTGACGGAGTATCGGCTTTTTGTTATTTTTGCTGCGCCTGTGTAATTTCATTATTCTTGTTTGGTTTTAGTCGACTACAAGAATAGGGAATTATCAGACTTTTTCATTTTTTAAAGTTTCGGATAGTAGTGATTATGGGTATAATTATAAGAAAGCAAACTCATCAAATCTATATCAGGAGATGGATGGCGAAGAGTCGTATCAAAGGCTTACTAGCAAACAAACGACATCCATCATCAACATAGATTTGAACCATAAATTTAGTAAGATATTTTCGTTGGATGCAGGTTATAAAAACACATTTAACAATTACAATTTTTTATTTGAAACACAAAACGACCAAAATAATTCGAACAAGGATGTTAGAAATTTACTTTATACATACCTAAATTTTACGCCGGAAGGAAAACTAAAATCCAAATTAGGGTTAGCAGTGGAGAACGATAGGCTAAAAACCAACGAACAAACAAATATCAACTATTCCTTTCAGCCTTATTTTAGTATGCATTATAGTTTTAATAATGATTTGAATATTTCACTTAATTTAAAGTCGAATAGTCATTATCCCAATGCCGATCAATTAAATCCACATCCCATTACCATTGACAGGTATAGCCGTTACAGTGGTAATCCAAATCTTAATTTTTCGACAAAATATACTGGTTCTTTAACGTTTAGTTTGTTGAAGAATCAATTAACCATTGAACCCTTTTATGACTACACTAAGAATCACATTTCAAAAACGGGCAACACTATGTTTGATTACTATTCATATAGCTACTCAAACATGGATCGGTATGAATCCTTTGGTGTGCAAATGGGCCTCAGGTTGCCTTTGATAGCAAAAAAACTGATATTTAATATAACTGCATCGCTTTATAATGAAAAGATAAAATTCAACAATAAAACCAGTGATATTAACGATTATACAGTAAATAGCAATTTGGTCTATCTCTCTTCTCAATATAAGACCTTATATGCCCTAACTTTAAAAAAAATGAATGCAAAACAGATTCAAGCTTATGGATACTATGAGAATGACAACGATTATCTTGGCGTTATTGTAAAGCAGCCTTTTTTCAAAAAGAAATTGGATGTCACGCTACTTTACTTGTTACCAATGGATTTTGGTCTTGATCATGAAATACGAAGTTACTATTCTCATGATCATTATCGTGAGCTAAGCACAACCAATACCAATGTGTTGAAAAACCTTTTGATGATTAAGGTGTCTGTCAATCTGAATAAAGGAAAAGCACTTAAGCGCATTGAGAAAAATGACTACAAAGAATGTGATGGAGCCGAAGGATTCTTGTGAAAAGGGCGATTAAACAATTTATGAATAAGATTAATAATCCCGGTATGAAATTTATTTTGTTCTTTATTTTTAGTACAAGCTTGTTGATACAGGTACCTTGCCAATCGTTGATTCACCAAAACTTGGTGGTGCACATTGATTCGTTGACTTCTATAAGCAACAAAGGAAGGGGAATTACCAACGGAGGGGCCAATGAGGCTGCAAATTACATTCGCGATGTTTTTTCAGGAGAAGAGAATTATTACCATACCCCCAGCGATACCAAAGAGCATCTCAACTTCACCAAGATGGAAGCCTTGGTTGATTTGCTGGTAGGGGTGCTGATCGGGGTTGACATGCCCTAGCACTAACAGTTCAATTTTCCATGACTAACCTTTTTTAATATGCCTATGAAACCCTTACTATTGATTGTTATCATCCTGATTCAAACAACACTGGTGGCTCAAAATTGCAAACTATTTGGAACGGTGGTGGATGCCAGTTCAAACACCCCCAAGCCTTATGCCAATGTGGTGATGAGCCCCTCTAACGACAGTACGGCCGTGAAGGGCGTGCTGACCGACGACAAGGGATTTTTCCTTTTCGAGGATTTGGACAGAGGACATTATAAACTAAAAATAAGTTTCATTGGTTACCAGCCAATTGTGTCGAACAATGTCAATATTGAGCAAAGACACAACGACTTGGGCAAGTACGCCATGGAAATTCAATCTGAAAACCTTGGCGAAATCGCCGTGAAAGGCTCCAAACCGCCCATTGCCTTTAAGGTGGATCGCCTGGTGGTGGATGCCGGGAGTTTTCCCAATGCTGATGTGGCCATCGACCTGCTCGACAACATCCCATCGGTTAGGGTGGATCTCGATGGCAAAATCACCTATCGTGGCGATGGCGTTTTTAAGGTGTTCATCAATGGACAATCGGTTGCCAATGGGGTTGAGAAACTTAGGCAAATACCGGTGGATAAGATCGAGCGCATAGAAGTGATCACCAACCCCGGTGCCAAATATGATGCCGAAGGTACTGCAGGCATCATTCAGGTTGTGTTGAAGCGAAACCGTTTGGAAGGCTATTTGATTGCGATTAACGCCAAGGCCTCCACCATGCGCGCCTACGATTGGAATTTCTCCATTGAGAAAAACGATGAAACACGGGGTTGGTATTTGAACGGCTACCTGAAAAACCAAATCTACGGTAAAACCATCGATGAGCAACAAATGATAATGTCTGCTGATTTGCAATACAACATTCAATCAAATGCCCGACAGACCAAAGATAACACCATGGCTAACATTGAATTTGGATTCAACTACGACTTAACGCAGAACGACGCAGTGGACTTCTCCATTTACGTGGATCCGTTGAAACGTCGCGATAAGAGCAGAACCAAAGGCACTTACACCGAAACGGTTTCTCGGTTGGAGGTTATGCCTGCTATGGATCAATACCATTTATCCGGCACCAACACCCTAGAGTATCAATCTTTGGGGAGTACCTTCACTTATACCCATGGTTTTGATGGTGAGCACACAAACGAATTGACATGTGCCTTTGATTTTTCAACCTCCATAGCTCCTACCAGCGAAGTGATGATGGATACAAAGCAGAATAAGCTTGGTGTGGAGCGTGTTGGCTACGAAGGACGTGAGGCAGATGAGTATGCCTTGGAAACCGATATCCTTTATGAGGCGGGCATTACCGACAATCTATCGTTGGAGGCCGGGATCAATCTGGATTTGAATAAGATACCACTGATTGCATTGGCCAATGGAACCTTTGACGACACAGGCGTTTTGACCCCCTTTGAACAGGAACCGTTGAATCAAAAGGTCGTTTTCAAGCAAAACATTTATGCCTCCTATGCGTCGATCAAACATAAAATATCAAAATTTGAATACCAGGTAGGGGTTCGTGTGGAAAAAACCGACCGGGTCTCCAATTATAGTTTCGACCATCCTAGCCGGGAGCGGGAACGGACGGATGCAGAAAAGGAATTTTGGGATTTCTTCCCATCCCTGCACACGATGTTCAGCTTTTCGGAAAAAAGCCAGCTGGCATTAAGCTATTCGCGGCGCATTTCGCGGGCAAATTATTGGTCATTGGTTCCTTTCACACAGTACTCCACGCCCTATTCATACTACAAGGGTAATGGCAATTTGTTGCCCATGTATTCCGATGCCTTGGAGTTGAATTTCAGAAAAACATGGGGTGCCGATTATTTGGCGGCCGAGATCTTTTCGCATCATACCTCGAATTTGATTCAAAGCTATTCACGAAGTGATAACGAAAAAAGGGTGGTCACCACGCCCGAAAATGTTGGAAGTTCATGGAGTACCGGTGGTTCGGTTATGACCGGCGTGACTGTTTTCAAACGGTGGAAAACCATTCTCGCTTTAAGCCTCTACAGCTATTCATTAAAAACAACCATTGATCAATTAAACGAACATGAAACACAATTTGTCTCCAGTACCCGATGGCAAAATACGGTGGAGCTACCCAACGCGTTTGGTCTTAAGTTGGATTTAAACTACAACAGCCCCTCTATTTCGTCGCAAAACAGAACCGATGGGTATTTTTATTCCGATTTTTCGTTAAAGAAAGGATTTAAGGATGATGCTTGGGCGTTGACTTTGGTGGTTTCTGATGTTTTCAACACCAAAAAATACGGCAACCGGCTTTCCACCGAGGGTATCGACATTCATACCAATTTCGACATGACGCGCTATCTTTCGGTTAAATTATCTTATACATTAAACAATCAAAAATAGGGGGATGACAAGGGGACTACTTGCCCTGAGCAATGTCAGGTTTTTAAAAGCGGTTATTCTTTTGTAATAGCTTCATGCCTTAGTTTTAATATTAAGTCTCTGGATTGCTGTTGTTTGGAAAGATTATAAATTGAATTAGGATATTGCTTATTTTCCCCACTCCGAAAAATTCGGAGTGGCACAGAATATATTTGTGACGCAATCCAAACATCACGGCCGGATGAAATTGGTTGCCCCGGTAGCCGAAAAGGGACAATAGTGTGATGAGTAGGTAAAAAGAAAGCGAAAATGAATAAATTTAACGATTTCCAAATTGATTCAATACAATTGTCTTCAATCAAGGGTGGTGGAGAAATGTCCTCTGCTGAATTCTTAAAAGTAACAAATTGGCTTTTCGAGAATGGTCATTATGATCAACTCGTGGAGGTGATGAAAATGGTAAATAATGGCACGTTGACCATCGTTGATTGATTTTCTATTTGCTGTCTGAGAGTTTATTAGATTATTGACTTCTGTAAACTCTCATTCAGTTTTAATGATTTAGTTATGAAAATTTTTGTTTTGATTTTACTGTTGTTGTTTAGCACAAGCCTGCTGATAAAGGTACCTTGCCAATCGTTGATTCACCAAAACTTGGTGGTGCACATTGATTCGTTGACTTCTATAAGCAAAAAAGGAAGGGGAATCACCAATGGAGGGGCCAGTGAGGCTGCAAATTACATTCGCGATGTTTTTATGGCAAATGAAGTTCCCGAGTTTCAGTTGCCGGGTGTGAATGGTTATTTTCAAGAGTTTCCGGTGAAAATTCTCGGTGATATTGATAGTGCTTCAAACATCATGGTAAATGGTAAAAAGTATTATATCTGGAAAGATTTCGCCTATTTCTCATTCATCAAGCCTGATGGATTTGGTGAACTGACCGGGCGCAAATCCTTTGTAATATTTCCCTATCGGGATGATGTGGCACATCTTAAGCTGGTTTCTACCCAAACGAATTTTAATTGTGACCTCAAATACTTGCCAAGTGGTGATCTCTTCAAAAAAACTGTTGAAGCATCAGTGGCGGGTAACAATACCGGAAAATTCCGAACGGCAACCTTGCTTGGTACCATACAAAATCCTAGTTTTACTATTACTGCTTCTTGTGCATTAAGCCTTCAATTGCAGCGGATTGCAAATAAAAGTGTCAGGCAGCAACATCGACAGCAACAAGTCACCGATAGCGTAATTGTTCATCTCAAAAGAAAGGAGTCGGATTTGGTTTGCAAAAACATCATCGGGCTAATTCCTGGCACAACTACTGATAGCTGCATCATTATATCTGCTCACTACGACCACTTGGGGATCCTAAAAGGTCAGATGTATCCAGGAGCCAATGATAATGCGTCGGGGGTGGCAGTGCTTTTGGAAACGGCTCGTCACCTAATGGCTTGTTATCAGAAAGGTTGGCGGCCGGCCCATCATATTGTTTTCATCGCCTTTTCGGCCGAAGAAGTCGGGTTATTGGGCTCACATCATTTTGTCAATTATTCTGGAGTGGATGTCTCAAAAATCAAGCGTGTGATTAATTTGGATATGGTTGGCGGGGTAGGAAATGAGCTAAAGGGTACACCGGAGAAGTTGTTTCTGTTGCATTCATCAGATTGTGATTCATCGTTGGTTGAGGTGTTCAAGCGGGGGGCAGGAGAGTCAGGCAAAATAAGTTTCAGCAATGAAGGTAAAGCTAAGTATCTGGATTGTTCCGATCAGCGCAGTTTCATCGAAAAAGGTGTTCCTTCAATTTTTATATTTTCAGGAGTAGAGAGTTATTACCATACCCCTAACGATACCAAAGAGCATCTCAACTTCACCAAGATGGAAGCCTTGGTTGATTTGCTGGTAGGGGTGCTGAACGACGATATGCCCTGAGTTTAGTATGGTTTTAAAGACCCTTTTTAGTCGCGGTTTTATATTCTTGTTTGAAATATAGTAAATGAATTGACTTTATTTGGAATGATTACAAATTGAGTAAAATGTCAGTTATTTTCCCCACTCCGAAAAATTCGGAGTGGCACAAAATATATTTGTGACGCAAGCCAAACATCACGGCCGGATGAAATTGGGTTGCCCCGGAGCCGAAAAAGGACAATAGTGTGATGAGTAGGTAAAAAAGTACCAATATAGATAATTTGAATTAGGCAGTTAAGCGATAATCCTTGTATGGAAACGGTGCTGATTTTACCATCCTGTTCAGTAGATTATCAAAGATCCTGTCCTGCATATTGTTGCGATTGAATCGGTAACAGTATTCATCAATATAAGCCTGTAGGTTATTCACTTGGTGGTGCATTCCTCGAAGCCAACCTTTAAAGCCCATGATTACACGATGTATGTCGGGGAAATTCTCCCCTTTTTTCCCAGAAGAGACTTGATTGTATCCACCCCACTAACCCCGTCTTTTTGACCATAGATTGCGCAGCTATCTTTGATGGTAAAAAAGAACATGACACAAAGAACCTTGCTGGCACTGCAAATGCTTGAACACGTGAACCGTCAACGGGAAAGCGGGATGACCATTGCCAACTACGCGGCACAAGCTTTTCTTCTTTGCTTAACTTTTTAGTTCCTTTTTCTGTAGTTTTCACGTCCATAATGTATAAATTATTTTTTTTATGTCCGATCATCAAAGGGGCTAAAACATTGATTGGCTGTTGTCATTTTGCTAAATTACATATTCCGCCACATATCCGTTCACGTTTTCCGGTGATATCCGTTCACTGTTTGTTTAAAAATGGAATTGTTAATGTGAAATTAATACTTTTTTCTCAAACTCTCTCCCTTCAGCTGGAATCG
>JAGPIS010000179.1 GCA_018054835.1 Breznakibacter sp.
TAAAGATATTTTAGGTGGTTATAGCGACAAGGTTCCACCTCTTCCCATTCCGAACAGAGAAGTTAAGCTTGTCCGCGCCGATGGTACTGCGTAAAGTGGGAGAGTAGGTCGCCGCCGAATTTTGAAGATCCCCGGTTCTGCAAAGAGCCGGGGATTTTTGCGTTTGGGTGGTCCGCGAATTAATGATTGTCCGCTAATTACGCGAATCGAAGATCGACGGAGTCAATTTTACGAATTACACGAATTAATTATCCTGATGTACGACCTGCGACTGACGACCTGCGACTGACGACTGAACCCAAAACTCCTAACTCAAAACACTGATTACTGATCACTGTTCCCAACCACGAATCGAAGATCGACGGGGTCAACTAGACGAATTGATTTGCCCGATTACGACTAACGAACTGCGACTGAAGACCTGCAACATTCCCCAAACTCAGAACTCAGAACTCAAAACACTGTTTACTGATTACTGTTTACTGATTACTGTTAACTGACACAGTTAACTGATCCCTGGATACTGTTATCAACGCTTTGGTGCAAATAAAAAGCCCCATAAGGGGCTCTCTATTTAGTTGAAATTTTAACACCAACTATTCGATGGTGATAATTACTGAGTTTTTTACCGTGTTACCAGCTAAGTCGTTGACTTTTATGGATAAAGTATAGGTTCCCGACATAATATCGTTGGGGATTTCACTGAACGCAACGATGTTTCGGATTTGCTGTGCCTTGCCGCTTAACGGTATGTTATGCGTGGCAGGAGTCCAAGGTGTGTCAATGCCTTTGGCTGCCTTTAAAGTCGCCAAACTTATTTCCATCTCCTTTAGGCCTTCATTATCCGATACATCAGCGTTGATGACGATGGCACCACCGCGCAAAAACAGGTCTGAGTTGGCTGGTTTCAACACCTGTATAAGCGGCGCTATCGAATCTATATCCTCCTTATCGCCACAGGCTGAAATAACCAATAATGATAGTAAAAGATAAACCAGCCTGCTGAGTTTTGTTGTTTTTTTCATTTTAGATCGTTTTATTTAAGCGGGACCAGAAATTCGATCCCGCCTTTTAATTGCTTACTTTTTTAAAATCCGTTTGGTTATGCTCTCGCCTTCCGAAACCAGTTCAATGAAATAGATACCTGAACTTAATCCAGTTAAAGAAAGTTGGTACTCACCTGCAAACGATGATGTTTCAATGGTTTTTTCCATTAACAGTTTTCCATCGGCACCATTGAGTTTGATGATGACATTACCCGGGATCAATTGGCTCCATTGGATATTGACAAAATCATCAGCAGGAATTGGATAGACTTTAATTTCAGCATTGATCAACTCATCGATACCCACACGATTTTTTACGTCCACTGTAAATGAAGTGGAGACACTCAAATTATGTGCATCGGTAGCTGTAATAGTCACAGTAGTGGTTCCGATTGTCAGCGGTTGGATAAACAGGGCTGCTTCGCTGGCATAACATTCCACAATTGCTTCTGTTGAAGTAGCCACCTTGAAGGTTAGTTGATCACCATCGGGATCGGCAAACACATTGGCAAAATTGATGAAATCGTTGTCCTCGCTCAAGCGGTAGCTCTTGTTCTCAATGTTGGCCACCACTTGTGGTGCACGGTTGGTTTGTGCAACTTCAATATGGACAATACACTCTGAGGCATTGCCATGCTCATCGGTTGCGGTGGCTGTGAACTGGTAGCTTCCGGCATCGTTGAAGGTCGGACGATAACTGATGACCAGTTGATTGGCCGATGGTGTGGCTGTTAACCCTACGATGTTGGCATTGGTTGTGATGGTGATGGTGTTTTTTTCAGGATCGTTGGCAGTAATGGTCACATCCATCACTTCATTTTCGCTGATGTTGAAATAACACTCACTTCCAGTTTCAAAAACAGGTGCCTGGTTCATCTTCAGTTTCACCGGAACTTCAACTTCTGAGTTTTTCTTATCGTTGCTGGTGATCACCATGCTTGCGATGTTTTCAGCTCCTTGAGCGTATCCGCCAATGAAATCAAGCGTCACATCAGCCTCTGCACCGGCAGGGATGGTCAATGCGGTTTCCCCGGTCAATTCTACCCAAGCCGCGCTTTTGTACTCCGATTCAATAGCTTTGGTCAAGAATGCTTTTTCTGCAAAATCAGCAATGGCATTGAAGTCGGCCCAGCGACCATTGGATGTGTCGTAATAGAAGTTTCTGTTGCCGGTATTAGCTCCCACTTCCACAATGCCTTGTGGATACTTGATTTCGGAAGGATAACTGAACGCAACATGGAAAATTTCACCTGGCAACATAATCTGGTTCATGCTCAGTTTCAATCGTCTCCATTTGCCCTTGCCGATTTCATCACCTTCGCCTTTGATATCAAAGGTCTGTGTGAATAGTGTCGTCGAAGCGTTGATCTCTTTCCCCGCCAGGATGGTCACCACCACCTGGACGTTTGCATTCTCTTCCAGGGTCATGTAGGTCATCACATCGGTGAGGTTGAATCCATTGGTTGGTGCTTTAAAGCTGTTAGCAGCCTCGAACACCACGCCACCACCAAAGCCAATGAAGTTTTCGGCCTGCTCCTTGTCGGAGTAGCTCAAGAACCGCTCTTCAGTGGCTGCATAGGTTTGTGCTGGGCTGGCGCTGAAAGCCGCGGCTTCCACCATTTTCAGTTCTGCTGCAGGAGCCGCATTGGCAGCCATTGCAGTTTGGTTCTGGGGTGCTACCGACGCAGCTTCTCCACGGTCAAAGGCAAGCAGGCAGTTCACTCTAAGATCTGACTGTCCTGCTGCATTAGAGATGGTGAACTTATGCGACTCTTTGAAATTGCGGTTGTTGGCTACAACTGTGATCCCCTTTTCATCGACACTCATGGCTGGTGGCAGAATGGCATTTGCTGTGAAAGGAATTGCCAAGGAACCAATGTTGGATTCGATCATCAATCGGTCCTCAATCAACGAATGGTTCTCTGTTGGGTTAACCTGGGCTTTTAGAGTGATTTTTTCACCCGGCAGCAAGATGATAGGATAAGTCGCACTCCATGGATCATCGGTCATCACCCACTGGAACGATCCACCCCATGGGCCATTGATGTAAACATTCATCCACGAAGATGTGGCCATCTCATAGGCGTTCTCCATGCCAATTTGGTGAATTTCCAAAGCACCTTTGCCTGTGTTGCTGAGTTCAAACTCTTGAGCATAGGGTTGGTATATTTGATCGCCATATTCATCCAGGACTTGGAGAATGACAATTTCACCCAAATCGATGGATTCAACGGCATTGATCTGTGCATCGCCCTCCACGGTCAATTGGGCAGGAATGCTGTGATCAGGACGCTCAGGAGTGTTGTTGGCCAGCATCAACTCTCCCTGATATTTTCCGCCAATCAAAGATGAGGCATCCACTATCACATTGAAATCAGCTGAAGCTCCTGGAGCAATGCTTGTGTGCGTACTAGGCGACAGGATGAAAGCCATCTTGTCAGAAATCCGGCCATCTTCGCGGAAAGAGATCTGTACACCTTTGGACCCATCTGAATTTTCAGCACTGATGCCAATTCCTGACGAGGTCCAGTCCATGCTGCCAATCTTGTACTGCAACTTAATGTTGCCATTTTTGTACAACACAACCTGTGCCGACATGGGGTCTCCTATGCCAAAGCCATTGATATAGTCTTCAAATGTCACCACAACCTTATCTTCAAAGGCCTTGATATAGAAACCTTCCTTGCCTGGGGTTTCCTGGTAAATTGGCCCAATGTAGCCCCAGCAGGCTGCAATGTAATTGTTGGGTTGGTTTGGGCTGGGAGAGTATTCTGACTGTCCAAAATAGAATTCATCCTGGTATTCGAGCTTGTCGAAACAGATCAAACCATTGAAGGCCACATAAATTTTCGAGTACTTTTTACCATAGAAAGTGATCTCCCAGGGAAGTTCCACTTCATTGAAGTATTCGTCGGGGCTGTCGGCCATTGGGAATTTATAACCATCCAGGATATCAATCCAGTTAAACAAAGCATCGGATGATCCTTTTTCATTGGATACCAAGGAATAATCGGCCACTGAATTTT
>JAGPIS010000180.1 GCA_018054835.1 Breznakibacter sp.
GCCTGTATCAGTTCATCGCCCTCTTTGATGGTGATGGCATTGACACCGTTTTGGCGTGGTCGGGAATAATCTTCCAAGGAAGATTTCTTGATGATTCCCTTGCGCGTGCCCATGATAATGTAGTTGTTGCTAATATATTCTTGATCATCAAGCTTCCGCACTTTGATAAATGCTTTTACTTGGTCATCGGAGTCGATGTTCAAAAGGTTTTGTATGGCGCGTCCTTTGGAATTCTTGGATCCTTCGGGAATTTCATACACCTTCAGCCAAAAGCATTTGCCCTTCTTGGTGAAGAAAAGCATGATGTTGTGCATCGATGCCGGATAGATATGCTCAATAAAATCCTCATCCCTGGTGGTGGTTCCTTTGGACCCTACACCCCCACGTGCTTGGGTCTTGAACTCCGACAAAGGTGTGCGTTTGATGTAGCCCAAACGGGAAATGGTGATGATCATCTCCTCGTCGGCATAAAAGTCTTCGGGATTGAACTCCTCGGAACTATAAACTATTTCTGTCTTGCGTGTGTCGCCATACTTGGCTTTGATCTCCAGCAACTCCTCTTTGATTAGGTTCATCCGCAACTCCTCGTTGTTGAGCAAAGCGGTCAACCGTTCGATCAAACGCATGATATCCTCATATTCGCCATGAAGTTTGCTTTGCTCCAGTCCGGTTAACTGGCGTAGGCGCATCTCAACAATGGCCCGGCTTTGAATGTCGGTCAGCCCAAAACGTTCGCACAATGTCTGACGAGCTTCATCGGGAGTTTGTGCGCCCCTGATGATTTTGATCACTTCATCAATGTTGTCGCTGGCAATAATCAATCCTTCCAGGATATGGGCGCGCTCCTCGGCAATCCGCTTCTCATAGATGGTACGGCGAATCACCACATCATGGCGGTGATCAACAAAATACCCGATGAGCTGTTTTAGGTTGAGCAGCTGCGGACGGCCATTGACCAGGGCAATATTGTTAACCCCAAAAGTCGATTGCATGGCCGTGTACTTGTACAGGTGGTTGAGCACCACGTTGGGGATCGAATCGCGCTTGATATCAATTACAATACGCATCCCATCGCGATCCGACTCGTCGTTCACATTGGAGATGCCTTCAATCTTCTTCTCGTTGACCAACTCGGCGATCTTCATAATCAGCTCGGCCTTGTTGACCATATAAGGTATTTCAGTCACAACGATCTTCTCCCGGCCACCTTCGGTCTCAATTTCGCATTTCGCCCGGATGACAACCCGCCCTTTTCCGGTCAGGTAAGCATCCTTGACGCCTGCATAACCATAAATAGAACCCCCTGTGGGGAAATCGGGCGCTTTGATGATCTTCACCAGGTCATCAATTTCAATGTCTCGGTTGTCAATGTAGGAAATGGTTGCATCAATGGTGTCGCTGATGTTGTGGGGCGGCATATTAGTGGCCATACCCACAGCAATACCGGAAGCTCCATTAATCAAAAGAATGGGTACACGGGTTGGCAAAACCGTTGGTTCCTGCATCGAATCATCAAAGTTGTTCTGAAACTTGACAGTATCCTTTTCAATGTCCAGCAAGGTTTCCTCGGCCAGCTTGTTCAACCGGGCCTCGGTATAACGCATGGCCGCCGGACTGTCTCCATCCACCGAACCAAAGTTTCCCTGACCGTCCACCAACGGGTAACGCAACGACCAAGTCTGTGCCATACGAACCATGGCATTGTAAACTGCACTGTCGCCATGGGGGTGAAACTTACCCAAAACCTCACCTACGATTCTCGCCGATTTTTTATATGGTTTGTTGGATGACACGCCTAATTCGCTCATGCCATACAAAATTCTTCTGTGAACGGGTTTTAAACCATCTCTTACATCGGGCAATGCCCTGGAAACAATCACCGACATCGAATAATCGATGTAAGCCGATTTCATTTCCTCTTCGATATTAATCTGTATTATTTTCTCTCCTTCAGCCATTTATGCCAGAATTTAAGTTCATTTGGTTACATAAAAAAAGGCTCTTGTTCAAGCCGTCTATAAACTGCCCTAAATTACACTTTTTGTTGTAAAAGAAAAAATTTCCGGCTTATCTATTTATCAACAAACATTTGTGGAAATACTGACAAATATTTCTATCTTTATTTGTGGCACGAAATTTTCTATTGCCTTATATATGGAAGAATCTGCCATATTTTTATTATTATTGCAGTAGATACAACAAAGAGAAAATTATATATGGATTTGAATTTTTCAGCTCGCATAAGGGATGTGATTTCATTTAGCAAGGAAGAGGCCGAACGGTTGGGTAACCGCTTTATCTCCCCCGAACACTTGATGCTCGGTATCTTACGGGAAGGGGAAGGTGCTGCCGTTCAAATTATGGAACATCTCAATGTCGATCTATCCGGCATACGCAACGAAATAGAAGAGTCTTTAAAAGAAAACGAACCCTATAAAAGCGATCAGCTGCCACTGCTCAAGTCAACCGAACGCGTGCTTAAGCTGGTGCATCTGGAAGCCAAAGCTTTAAAAAGTAAAAAAATAAATACCGGTCATTTGCTTTTAGCTCTCTTGAAAGAAAAAAACTCAACATTAGGAGAAATTATGAGTAAAAAACAGATTGATTACCAAAATATACGTCATTTGATGGAGAAACCAAAGCCCAAAGCAAAGGCCGAATATCCTGAGGATGATGATAACGACAGCCCTTTTTCAGGATCTTCGGAAAACCCCCACTCAGGCCAAGCCAAAGGCGGATCGGAAACCCCGGTGCTGGATAATTTCGGCATCGATATCACCAAGGCAGCCGAAGAGGGACGCCTAGATCCCATCGTCGGTCGCGAGCGCGAGATCGAACGTCTGGCCCAGATCCTGAGCCGTCGTAAGAAAAACAACCCAATCCTGATTGGAGAACCGGGTGTCGGGAAATCGGCCATCGCCGAGGGGCTGGCTCTGAGAATCCACCAGAAAAAGGTGTCGCGGGTGTTGTTCGACAAACGCGTGGTGACGCTCGATTTGGCCTCCATCGTGGCTGGTACAAAATACAGGGGGCAATTCGAGGAGCGCATGAAGGCCATCCTCAACGAACTCAGCCGCAATCCCAATGTCATCCTGTTTATTGATGAAATACACACCATTGTGGGTGCAGGTGGTGCCACCGGCAGCCTGGATGCGGCCAACATGCTCAAGCCGGCCCTAGCGCGTGGCGAGATCCAATGCATCGGCGCCACCACACTGGATGAGTACCGTCAACACATCGAAAAGGACGGTGCCCTGGAGCGCCGCTTCCAAAAAGTGATGATCGAACCAACCACCATCGACGAAACGATGGAAATACTTAACAATATTAAGGAGAAATACGAGAACCACCACAGTGTCTTTTATACACCCGAGGCCATTGAGGCCTGTGTGAAACTGACCGAGCGTTACATCACCGACCGCCATCTGCCCGATAAGGCCATTGATGCTCTTGATGAAGCCGGTAGCCGCGTCCACATTGCCAACATCGTGGTGCCTGAAACCATCCTCAATCTCGAAAAAAAGATTGAAGAGACCAAAGAGAATAAAATTAAAGCAGTCAAATCACAAAATTTTGAATTGGCTGCAAGCTTCCGCGATAAGGAAAAGAGTTTCCTCGAAGAGTTGGAAAACGCCAAAAATAAATGGGAACAGGAGCTTCAGCAACATAAAGAAGAGGTGGATGCTGAAAAAGTGGCAGAAGTTGTTGCCATGATGACAGGTGTGCCGGTTCAACGTGTGGCACAAGCCGAAGGATCGCGACTTTTGAAAATGGGCACGGAATTGCAAGGAAGTGTGATTGGGCAGGATGAGGCGATTGGCAAAATTGTCAAGTCCATCCAACGCAACCGCGCCGGATTGAAAGATCCCAACCGCCCCATCGGTTCGTTCATCTTCCTAGGCCCAACGGGAGTAGGAAAAACCCATCTCGCAAAAGTCCTGGCAAAATACCTGTTCGACTCTGCCGATGCGTTGATTCGTGTGGACATGAGCGAATACATGGA